>NZ_CP125949.1 GCF_030064165.1 Comamonas resistens | reverse complement strand
ACGCTTTCATGGAGGCTGGATGACACAGCCGCTGGACAGCCCCGAGCGCTGCTCGTGGCTGCTGGTGGATGTGAATGCGCAGAAAGACCTGCCGGCGGTTCTCGACACCTCGCAGTGGGTACTCACGGACCGCGTATCGCGGCCTACCGAGGCCAGCGACACGCTGCTGATTTTCAAGCGCACAGCCCCTGCTCGGTAAGAACGTGTTCACGCTCTAAGAGCATTGCCCCATCCTCCACTCTCTCTGGCCTCCAGGAGAGGGTGCATTCAGTTGAGCTCAAATGGTCGCCAAACAGGCCACGGATATCAGCGCTTCCAAAGGAAGCTTCCAGGAACTTCGCCACATAGGCAGCCACGCAGGCGTCGTGCTCGCCGGCCAGTTGGCCGTGATGGCTTTTGGCGTCACCGACACGGTGGTCGCCGGGCGCTACTCCGAAACCGCGCTGGCGGCCCTTTCGGTAGGGGCCGCGCTGTATGTCAGCGTCTATGTGGGTTTGATGGGCGTCTTGCAGGCGTTGCTGCCGGTGTGGGCCGAGTTGCACGGAGGCCAGCGGCGCCACGAAGTAGGCCCGTCCGTACGGCAAGCGCTCTACCTGTGCATCTTCACGATCCTGGTGGGCATGGCCGTGCTGCTCTCACCCGGCCCCATGCTGCGCGCCACCGGGGTTCCGCCGGAATTGCAGATCGAGGTGGAACGCTATCTGTCCGTGCTGGCCTGGGCTCTGCCTCCCGCCCTGTTCTTTCGCCTGTTCAGCACGCTCAACCAGAGCCTGGGCCAACCCCGGCTGGTGTCGGTACTGCAAGTGGGCGCACTGCTGCCCAAGGTGCTGCTCTCGATCTGGTTCACTTTCGGCGGCGCTGGCCTGGCGCCGCAAGGGGCGGCCGGCTGCGCGTGGGCCACGCTGGTGGTCAACTATGCGCTCTTCGCGGTGGCGGTATGGCTGCTGCGCACTCGTGGCTTCTACCAGCCCTATGGCATCTGGAGCCGCATGGAACGGCCCGACTGGAAGCAGATCGGCGCCTTCGCCCGCCTTGGCATTCCTGCCGGGCTGGCGGTGATGGTGGAAGTCACCTCGTTCACGCTGATGGCGCTTTTCATTGCCCGCCTGGGCACCCTGGCAGCAGCGAGCCATCAGATCGCATCGAACGTGGCAGCCCTGCTGTACATGGTGCCGCTGGCGCTGGGTATCGCCACCAGCGCGCGGGTAAGCTTCTGGCTTGGCGCCGGCCATGAGGCCGAAGCGCGCCGGGCTGCCATGCTGGGGCTTGGCACGGCGGGTGCCCTGGCCCTGTGCCTGACCAGCTTGATGACATTGCTGGCACGCCCCCTGGTAAGCCTGTATGTGGAAGAGCCGGCCATCATTGCGACCGCTTCGGCGCTGCTGGCCTGGGTAGGGATCTATCACCTTGGCGACGCGCTCCAGGCCGTGAGCGTCTTCATCCTGCGCAGCTACCGGATCGTGCTGGCGCCGCCGCTCATTTATTGCCTGCTGCTGTGGGGAATGGGATTGACGGGCGGCTACCGCCTGGCATTCCATGGGCTGGGGCCCTGGCCAGCGATGTCGGCGCCCCAAGCGTTCTGGATCGCGAGTGCGGGTGCAACGGCGCTGGTGGCTGTTATTTTCCTGGGGCTGGTGTGGCGGGTTACCCGGCGTTCTCGGAGATGAGGGGCTGTGCGAGTGGCTGGGGCGGGCGCACCGCGTGCAGACGTCGTGCACACCCTACCAACCGTCTGGCTACTGGGGTACTACCAGGGATTTGTTGCGCACACGCTGAGCGGGAAAGACCAGCGCAAAGCAGGAACCTTTGCCAAGCTTGCTGGTAATCTGCAATTCTCCGCCATGGCGCTGGGCCACGTGCTTGGCGATCGCGAGGCCAAGCCCCGTGCCACCTGACTCGCGCGAGCGGCTACGGTCTATCCGGTAAAACCGCTCCGCCAGCCGCGGCAGATGTTCGGGCGCAATGCCAGGACCTGTATCAATAATGGCCAACTGCACCTTGCCGTCAGCCAGCCGGCTCCAGCGCACATCGATGCGCCCGCCACCCGGGGTATAGCGCACGGCATTGTTGATCAGGTTCGAGGCCGCGCTGCGCAACTCGCTCAGCGAGCCCGCCAGCACGAAATCAGGCGCAGGGCCGAAATGCAGGGCTTGTGGCCGCTCGTCCAGCGGATGCAGCAGCAGAGACAAGCCGCGCGCCTCGGCTTCGCATTGCCCCATGAGCGTACCGAGGTCGAGCATTTCACCCGCGCCTGGCAAAGGGCTGCCTTCGAGCTGCTGGAGAGTTTCGAGGCCCAAGAGATGCTGGGCTACAAGCACAGCGGGTTTTCGGCGGACACCAGCGTGTGCATAGCGGCGCACGACCGCGCCGGGCTGGAGCGGCTGCTGCGCTACTGCGCCCGCCCGCCGTTTGCCATGGAGCGGCTGCGCAAAGCGGGCAGCGAGCTGGTCTACCGCTGCGCCAAGCAGCACAGCGAGCCCGGCAGCCTGCCTCACAACAAGCGCGGCGTAAAGGCCGATGAGATCACCCTCACCCCGCTGGAGCTGATTGAACGTATCGCCAAGCTGGTGCCCCCGCCGCGCACGCACCGCCACCGCTACTTTGGCGTGCTGGCACCGAACTCACCCTTGAGGCCTGCCGTCACGGCGCTGGCGCGTGATGCAGCGGTGAAACCGGCGCAGGTGCAAGCCGAGCCAGCCAGCACGGCTGCAGGCGAGGGCGCACTTGGGGTAAGAAGCCCACTGCCAACCCAGACCGAGCCCGCCCAGCCGGTGCCACCCAAGCGCCCGGCGCACTATTTGTGGGCGGTGCTGATGGCCCGTATCTACGAGGTGTTCCCGCTGCTGTGCCCCATCTGCGGCGGGCAAATGCACATCATCGCCTTCATCACACACAGTGCCGATATCCGCCAAATACTGGAGCACATCGGGGTGGAGACGGAGCCGCCGCACATCACCCCGGCACGCGGGCCGCCACTGTGGGACGAGTGCGACGCGCAAGCCGCAGAGGGCGTGGAGCCAGCCCCAGACTGGGATGAAGCGACCCAACCGGCCCCGGACTTCGAGGTCGATCAGCGCGTCAGTTGGTAGGGTGGCAACAGCGGTTAACAGTGGTTTTGCCAACGTTGCGAGGCAGCGCTGCGCCTGTCACCGCCAAAAACGGGTCATACCGAAAAATCTCGGGCAACTGGCTTTGAGAAATCAACCCAGCAGTCCCCTGTGTGCATGCCTGAGACGCCCCAAACGTGTGCTATACTTGTGCTCATGCGGTTGGATTTCCTATCCCCCGACCTGCCATAGCCGGCGCGCCCCACCCTCAACCTTTCCAGGCGGAGCCCCCCCATGACCCAGACGCCCAACCAACTCGCCGAAGCGATCTGGGCCGCCCGCCAGGCCGGTCGGACACTGGACGCCGCAGCCACCATCGGCACGCCCGACCTCGCCACCGCCTACGCCATCCAGCGCGCGCTGCTCGGCCTGCGCCTGGCCGCCGGCGAGCGCGTGGTCGGGTGGAAGCTGGGTTACACGTCGGAAGTGATGCGCCGCCAGATGGGCATAGCCCGGCCCAACATCGGGCCGCTGACCGACCGGATGCTGCTGAACTCGGGCGACGCGGTGCACGAGCGCCTGGTGCAGCCGCGGGTCGAACCCGAGATCGGGCTGCGCCTCCAAACCGCCCTCGACGCGCGGCACGCGCCCGTCGACCGCCACACCGTGGTCGCCGCCGTGGAGGGCGCCTACGCCTGCCTCGAAGTCGTGCACTCCACCTGGACAGGCTACCGCTTCAACCTCGAACAGAACACCGCCGACAACTCGTCCGCCGGCCAGGTCGTCGTCGGGCCACGCCTGCCGGTGACCGACCTGATGGCGGCGGGCACCGTGGCGGTGCGCCTGCACGACGGCAGCCACCACACGCTGGGACAGGGCGTGGGCGCCGATGCCGACGGCCACCCCCTGGACGCGGTGGCGCGGCTGGCGCGGGAGCTGGCCGCGTTTGGTCAGCGGCTGGAGGCGGGTGATCTGGTGATCACGGGTGGGCTGACAAAGGCTTGTGAGCTGGAGGTGGGGGGGAGGTTGACGGGAGTGTTTTCGTTTGGGGACGCTTGGTCGGTAGATGTGACTGTGCGGCGTCTGTGAAACGACACTTGATAGGTGCGGATCGCCTGCACATCAACCCGGTCAACGAACGGCTCCATCAAAGACGCCAGTGCAGCGTGAGCGGTCGCGTGACACCTTGACCAGTGAGCGGCCGGTGGAGGCGCCTCTACGATGGCCTGCAGAGAGGTCGAGTGACAGCCACCAGCCTTGTGCGGACTTCGGCCGCGATCAAATGAAGCGCTGCCACGGGTCGGCGCCGAGCCGACCGCGCAAGCCCTTCCTCAAGCAACTGTATGCCTGCAAGGGGTATCCGCTTAGCTCCATCAGCCCCATTGACACTGTGATTTCATCCAGCAATGGTATCCGATTGCCTCTCCCCGGTGTTCTTGCTCACGACATCCCCATACGTCACTGGCGGCGTCACCACCGCTTGCTGCAGCAAGCGTTAAAACAGCATCCCGCGTGAGCTGGATGTGCGCCGGTTGAAACGGAACACGAATTCATCGAGATAGGCGTCCAGGTGTTCGGGTTGCACAGAACCGTGGTGCGTTCCCAGCACCCAGCGCTGTACCAACGAGGCGACCCGGTGCACTCCCGCCATGGAGACATGGGGTCTCCTCGTTTTCAGTGCAATAAGTGACGGTACGCAAAGCTAGCACTGGCGCGGGGGTGGTCTGGGTAGACCGTTGATTTCATTGACTTTCCTGTTCGCTTTGTAAACGGGTATGGTGGCCTCCCACTTTTGAGGTTCACGATGCAGGGTTGGCACACAACGTTTTTGGGGATGCGTGGGCTCCCCCGCGATATCAGCGACTTCGAGATGAAGGCATTTTTCACCTTCGATGGTGCCGAGCGCGACGCAATCAATGCACGCCGAGGTGATTCCCACAAGCTTGGTCTGGCGCTCCATATTGGTTTCCTGCGCATGAGTGGGCGTTTGCTCGGTGCCTTTCGGGTAATTCCAGTAGCCTTGTGGCGCCACCTTGGCAACGAGCTTGGCATTGCAGCACCAGAAGTCGCCTCGCTGAGAGCCATGTATGAACGCGGGCGCACGCTATTCGATCACCAACAAGTAGCCTGCACGGTCCTTGGATTCCAGTGGATGAGCGAGCACCAGCGCCGCTCACTGGTACGTGAACTGCGCGACGAAGTGGCGCGCTGCGCCGACCGCGATCAGCTACTCGTGCGGGCGCGTCAATGGCTGTACAAGAACAAGCTGGTGATCGTGCACGAGCGGGCAATTCGGACACTGATTGCGGCGGCACTTGCCCAGCTTGAAGTTGAAACAGGCACCGCCATCGCCGCCAGCGTTGATCCAGCAACACTTGATCGCTGGCGAGCCTCAGTTTCAGAGCTGCGCCCAGATGGACAAACCCAGCAGAGTTGGCTATGGGCTGCACCGGCGAAACACTCAACCCGCCAAATCAGCGAGGTACTGGAGCGCATCGACCTGCTTTACACGCTGGACGTTCATAAGCACCTGGCAGACATCCCCGATCTCATCTTGCGCCGCTACGCGCGCCGACTTGTCTCCAGGCCGCCCTCAGCCGGAGCCAAGATCAAAGAGCCAGCGCGCACCGTGGAGGTCGCATGCTTTCTTCGGTATTGCCTGTTCACCACCACAGACCAGTTGATCCTTATGGTGCAGCGCCGGATCGCCGATCTGTGGCGTCAGGCTGCCGCCGATGTCCCCGCTACCGTCAATTGGGCCGCAATGTACAAAACGCTGCTCGGCGAACTTGTTGCCTTGAGCGCGCAAGGTGCGGTGCCAGATGCTGAGTTGCGTGCCCGTCTTGAAGCCTTGATCACCGAAACCCAGAAACGCAAACCACCGAGCAGGGCCTCCCTGGTCCGCGAGGGATTGATTGATGGAATTCGCCCCGTGCGGTCGTTGCTCGTCGCCATTGCAAAGCTGCCCTGGCAGGCCACCGGCGAGCATCCTGCCATCGAGTACCTTGCCAAGCTGCAAGCTTTATATCTCAAAGGATCCAGAAAGCTGCCAGTTGAAGTGGTGGCACCAAGTCTGGGAATGATCTGGCAGGTTTCGATCTCCAGCCCAGACCGGGAACGGGCGTTTCAGGCGTTGGAGGTGGCCACCCTGTTTGCCCTGCGCCGCGCGGTGCGCAATGGCTCGGTCTGGATTGAGCACAGCCTGAGCTTTCGGGGTCGTGCGCGCTTGTTCTTCACGGACGAGCGTTGGCAGGCAGAGTCCAAGAAACACTATGCCCGTCTATCGTTACCCAGCAAGGCTGCCACTTTCTTGAAGCCTTTGCTGGCCAGAGTAACTGCCGGTGTCGATGCGGTGGCCGCTGCAGCCCGCAGTGGCGTACTGCGCGTGGATGATGAACTCCATTTGTCGCCATTGCCCGCAGAGGACGAAGACCCAGAAGTGACCAAGCTGCGCGCGGCTTTGGATCACCGCATCGGTGAGGTTCAATTGCCGGAAGTGATTCTGGCCGTTGACGCCCAGGTGCGCTTTAGCTGGATCATGCTCGGACGTGAGCCGCGCTCTACCGACGAGCTGCTGATGGTCTATGCCGGCATCATGGCCCACGGCACCAGTCTGACTGCGGTCGAATGCGCGCGCATGATTCCGCAATTGTCTGCCACCAGCATTCGCCAGGCCATGCGCTGGGCGCGGGACGAACGGCGTCTGAGCCAGGCCTGCCAGGCTGTGCTGGAATTCATGCAGCGACACCCGATTGCCGCCACCTGGGGGCGGTCCGATTTGGCATCTTCTGACATGATGAGCATGGAGACCACCAAACGGGTGTGGCAAGCCCGGCTTGATCCTCGGCGCAACACACCTTCCATTGGAATCTACTCCCATGTAAAAGACCGGTGGGGCATCTTCCATGCGCAGCCCTTTGTGCTCAATGAGCGCCAGGCGGGCGTGGCCATTGAAGGTGTCATCCGCCAAGAAAAGCTGGAGACCAGCCAGCTTGCTGTGGATACCCATGGCTACACCGACTTTGCCATGTCACATGCCCGTTTGCTTGGTTTTGATCTTTGCCCGCGGTTGAAGGAACTCAAACAGCGCCACCTCTTTGTGCCACGCGGCACCAAAGTGCCCGCAGAAATCGCTGCGGTGTGCGAAGCCAATGTCGACGTCGCTTTGATCGAAAAGCATTGGGATAGTCTGGTGCACCTGGCAGCCTCGGTCATGAGCGGACATGCCAGTGCGGTGGCAGCTCTTGCGCGGTTCGGTTCTGCCGCCCAGGGCGATCCAATCTATGAGGCTGGCGTGCAATTGGGGCGGTTGCTGCGTACGGCGTTTTTGGCTGACTACTTTGTCAAGGACGCTTTCAGGAACGAGTTGCGCCGGGTGCTCAATCGGGGCGAGGCTGTTAACGCCCTCAAGCGCGCCATTTATACCGGCCGGATCAGCCCGGCGCAGGCCAAACGTGTCGATGAAATGCAGGCTGTGGCCGATGCGTTGAGCCTGATGGCCAACATCGTGATGGCGTGGAATACCTCACAGATGCAGGCGGTCCTGGATCGCTGGTCGAACCGCCGCCAGGTCATTCCACCGGAACTGATCGGGAAGATTGCGCCCACCAGGCTGGAGAGCATCAACTTGCGGGGTGTGTTTCGCTTCCCGGTTGACCGCTATGCTGACCAAATCCTGCCTTCGCGGCCAAATGCATCGATAACTGGCACCAATGGATGAAACCGACCACGGTTTGACGCCACGAATCGCAGATTTGAAAGTGAACAGGAAAGTCAATGAAATCAACGATCTACCAACACCACCTCCGCGCCAGTGCTAGCTTTTCGTACCGTCACTTATTGCACTGAAAACGAGGAGACCCCGCAGCGAAGCGAGGACACGGGCCAGACGGGGCGAACCCTTGACGCGACAGGAGCGGCCAGAGCCTGACGAGTGGGGGCAGGACAAGGGCGAAGCCCGCCAGGACTGCCCCCCGAGCCTCACGGCGGCGAGTGCGGGGCGTGGGGCAGCGCCCCACATTCGGCGGTTGGAATCTACGACCAGACGGCGATACGTTACGAAAATCGCTTGCATATCGTATCTGTATCGTGTATCATATCTGTATTGATACAATTTACATTGGTACGATACGAAAGGGCAACGATCATGGCACGCCAAGGCATCACATTCGAGCAAGTCGCCGCCGTCGCTGATGCGCTGGCGGGCGAGGGTCAGCAGCCGACTATCCGGGCCGTGCGGGAGCGGCTAGGCGCCACCGGCAGCCCGAACACGATCCACAAGCATCTTTCGACCTGGCGCGAGGCCCGCCCGGTGGCCGCAGCCGCTGCACCGGAACTGCCGCAGGCACTGACCGCTGCCATTGCCGCCGAGATCGAGCGGGCCGCATCGCAGGCACGCGGCGAGATCGAGGGCCGTCTGGTGCAGGCGCAGGCGGAAGCCGCTGAACTGGCCGCCGCTGGCGAGGCGCTGGAGGCCGAGCGCGACGAGCTGGCCGAGCAGGTTGCCGTCCTCACCACAGAGCGCGACACGCTGGCAGGCAAAGCCGCCCAGCAGGCCGCCGACTTGGCCGAGGCACAGCAGCGCATCGAGCGCGAGCAGCAGGCGGCAGAGGCTGCCCGCGTGGAGGTGGCAACCGCCCGCCTCAAGATCGAGGCACAAGCCGAACGGCAGGCAGAGCAGGCCACAGAGATCGAGCGGCTACGCGCAGCCCTCACAGAAGCCCAGCAAGGCCGCACCACTGCCGAGCAACAGGCCGCCGTGCTGGGCGCAAAGTTGGAGGCTGCCGCCGACCGGATCAATCGTGCCGAGGCGCGAGCCGAGCAGATCGAAAAACAGGCCGAGAAAACCGCGCAGCAGCACGCCGAAGCCCGCGCCGCATCGGCGCAGGAAACCCGACAGGCACAGGCCGAGCGAGACGACGCCCGCAAGGTGGCGGCAGAGGCCCGCGAGCAGGCGGCAAGGTTGGCGGGGCAGCTTGAAGCGCTGCAACGTTCACAGGACACGCAAGGGGCGGCAAAAAATGCAGCCACGTCGCAGAAATAGAAAGGAACTGAGTGATGCCTAGCGCCGTAGAGTTTCAGCGGCTGGCCGATGAATTGCGGCAGGTTGAAAATGCCATCATCCAGGCCGCCAGCGATGGCGATCAAGAGCTTGTTCTGTTGGCCGTGGGGGCACTTTCATCGGCAGCCAGTCGTCCCGCCTGGTGGGCAAGAGAAGCATCCGAAGCTGAAGCGGCATCCGTGATGGCTGCTGTTATCGAAAAAGCTCAGCAGATTTGGTGACAAAACCGCATTCAGCGGATCAGGGCGATGTACGGTCAAGTCTTGGTCGTTGAGCCGTACCGTCTCGCCAACAGATGGGCGGCTAGATCACGCTGTTCCTCTGCGAAAGGCTCCCCAAAATCGACTGAAACGCGATAGCGATCAGGGCCGATTTGAACGACTTCCACAGGCTCCTCGTTCTCTTTCATCAAACGCTCTAGACCATCGCCTGAGAGTTCAACGGAGACGAACGTTTTTGGACGTGAAGCACTGCTTCCAGCATTCATCATGCTAGCCCTCAGCAATTTCTTTCTTTGGGGATTCTGTGGGCATTACCTGTAGATCAAAAAGAGCCCGGTCGTCAGCCCGCGTCAGGTATTTGTCCAGACGCTCCATGAAGCGCTGTCTGGTGGCCTCATCGCGTTCCATCATCTCAAGCACCATGGCACCAGCCAGGACTTTACGGCGTGTGTCCTGACTGCGCTGTACCTTGGCTTCGATTGCCTTTTTACGAGCCTCGATCTTTGCCTTCTGCGCCTTAGCTTGTTTCAGCTTTTCTTCGAGCGCCTTGATCTTGTCCTCGATACCTGCCGCCATGTCTTTGCCTCCCTGGGGTTGATGGCCGCATTTTAACCTCTAGCAGTGGAGGCGCGCGCCCGGTATCATGGCTTCCCGGCCCGAGCGAAGCGAGTCATGAAGGGCGCACTTATGCAAACTTCGTTTGCGTGCGGTCAGGGCTGCGCCCCGACACCCCGAGGAAACGCCCGTGGCGATCTACCACCTATCCGTCAAGACGATAAGCCGGTCTGCCGGTCGCAGTGCGACAGCGGCAGCGGCCTATCGTGCCGGGGTGGAGATCACCGACGAGCGCACCGGCGAGATTCACGACTACACCCGCAAGGGTGGCGTCGAATCCGCCGAGCTTGTCTTGCCTGCCGGTGCGCCAGAGTGGGCCGCCGACCGGGCGGCACTCTGGAACGCTGCCGAGCAGGCCGAGACGCGCAAGAACTCGACCGTTGCCCGCGAGTTCGAGATTGCCTTGCCGGAGGAACTTTCCCCCGCAGAGCGGGCGCGGTTGGCGCGTGACTTCGCCCGCGAACTGGTGGAGCGGCACGGATGTGCGGCTGACGTGTGCATCCATGCCCCCGGCAAGGACGGCGACGACCGCAACCACCACGCCCACATCCTGCTGACCACCCGCCGCCTCGGCCCGGAGGGCCTCACCGAGAAAACCCGCGAGCTAGACGACCAGAAAACCGGCTCCAAGTTGGTCACGCAGTGGCGGGAGCGGTTCGCCGCGCTGACCAACGAGCGGCTACGCGAGAACGGCATCGAGGCCCGCGTCGATCACCGCACCCTTGAGGCGCAGGGCATCGAGCGGGAGCCGACCCGGCACCTTGGGCCAGCGGCCACCGCTATCGAGCGGCGCACCGGCCAGCCCAGCCATAAACGCCAACAGCACAACGAGGACGCGCTAGAGCGCCTCCAGCGTGCCCGCGAGGCGGGCGAGTTGGAACGCCAAGGCAAGGAGGCAGAGCGCTCCATCATCGACTTGTCGGGTGACTTGGAAGCGGCCAAGTTGGAGCGGTCAGAACGCCAGCGCATCGAGCGCATGAATAGCAATGAGCTTGCCGCCGAGATCAGGCGTATTCGACCTTCGCCGGTGGCTAGCCTGGTAGAGCGTGACCAGGCCGTGAGAGAAGCCGCCGCCAGGCTGGAACAGTTGAGCGCCCAGCACCAGGCTGGTCAGCAACAGGAAGCCCGAGCCAAGGAGCAGGCCGAGCAGTGGCGGGAGCAACATAAGGTGCAAGCGTGGTTGCATGATCGAGGCATAGGCCACGCGCCCGAGCTGCGCGAGCTGGAAGAGTTGCGCGAAGCGGGGCGCACGCAGTGGCTCACTACTGCCCCGCGCATCCAGGACGCGATACTGTCCAAGCGCAACGTAGAGCAGGACGTCCGTGAGCGCATCCGGTTTGAGCAAGCGCCCACGCTGCTCAAGGTGGACGAGCTGGAGGCACTGCGCCAGGAGAAGGTGCGCCAGGAGTTCGAGCAGCAAACGCGCCAGGATGAAAATGAGAAGAAGGTCGAGCCACGGCACGACCGGGGAATGGAGCTGTGATCCCTACAACGTCTCTGCACCCATTGCGCTACATCGGAGGCATGGCGGCGCTGAATCTGCCGTCATCGACCGGCACAGGCGATTGGCATTTTGTGCAAACCTTCGAGCGCGAGCGGCAGCACCGTTCTCGCTCTTTCATTTCGGGCGCTGGGTGTCTGACCGACACAACCGGCCTCCTTGGGGACGCAGGTATCTACGAGGCTAGTGAGCTTTTGCGGACGCTGGGGATCAAGTTCGAGGGAGACACAGCCTACGCTGCCAACCATGCCCGCGCATGTGCTGATTTGGTGCTGGCAGCCGTGATGCGTGGCTTGTCACCGGACTTTGTGCGACTGGATGACTGGATGCCCCGAGAGAGTGACAAGCAGGCCGTCTATGACCTCATAGACCGAGCCTTGCCCCGAATGGATGCCATGCAGGCCGAGGTTGTGAGGGTGTGGCAAGGAAAGCAGGGGGGTGGCGTTGCGAATGAGAGCTGACGCAATGGCCGCTCTACTCTGTGTGAAGTCGATAGGCCGAGAGGCTATGGCAGACGAAGTGCAGCAGTGGATCGACTGGTGGCAACCGTCCTATGCTGCTGCACAGCGTCTATCTGCTGATGAAATAGCGGCTCTCAAAGCCGGGGGATGGTGGCCGCCTGCTACGGATAGGCAGGTGACTGAGATGCCACCACAAGTGGCACAGCGGGATGTACCAAATGCACCGGATGAATTGCACCAAACGTGGCAGGAATCGCCGTGATCCTCTTTCTCGACTTCGACCGCGCACTGCATGCTTGTGACAACAATCATTTTCGGGAGATGAACATGACAGCCAACGATGCCCAGCCCATGAGCCAGAAGCAGGCCGACGCCCTTCGGCGGGAATGGGCGTTGCTGCTCAAGATGGGCTACGCCAGCCAATGGACACCAGCACAAAAGATGGCACGACAGGATGAAATCGTCGCCTTGCTGCTGCGGTCGGGCCAGACCCTGCCACGGGCGTTGACCCGGCAGGAATTACTCTCCAGCCATGCCGCCGCATGAGTGCGAGCACTGCCCGCGACATTGAGCAGGCGATGCTGGAGCGCTGCCTCCAGATTGCCACCACACCGGGCGATATGCCACGAGATCAGGCCGAGGCCAACGTCTGCCGGTTGGCCGGGATGATCGTGGACGGCAGGTATCCAGAGGCTGGCAAACGGCTGTCTGATGCGGCTGCGACCTACTTTGCCGACCATCCAGAGCAGCAAGTGCCGTCCGCAGAGGTCGTCCGGCGCGGCTGGATCATCAACGCCCCGCGCCTGCGGGATCGTCTGGAGCGCTTGCTTGGCGAGTGCTGTTAGTGTTTTAAAGTGTCCAATAAACGGTGCCAAACTGGACAGTTCAGGTTGACACCCAAAAAGCCTCCCCTGTGGATGCTTCCAGTGTTAAAATTCCCGTCATCTTTTCAACGTCCCGAAAACGTATGGCAGCGTGCCGATTCGGCTATGCCCGAGTCTCAACCGAAGATCAGAACCTCGACCTCCAGCGCGATGCGTTGAAGGCCGCCAGGTGCGATCGGGTTTTTGAAGAGAAGGCCAGCGGCAAGTCGTCGGCGCGGCCCAAGCTCGAAGAGTGCCTGGCCGCCTTGCGCGAAGGCGATACCTTGGTCGTGTGGCGACTGGACAGGTTGGGTCGCAGCCTGTCAGACCTCGTGCGCATCGTCGGGGATCTCAAGACGCGCGGCATCGGCTTCGAGAGCTTGAACGAGCGCATCGACACCGGCAGCGCGACGGGCGGACTCATGTTCCATGTGTTCGCAGCGTTAGCCGAGTTCGAGCGCAACGTGATCCGGGAGCGCACCCAGGCTGGCCTGGCTGCTGCACGGGCGCGCGGTCGGGCGGGTGGGCGCAAGCCCAAGATCGGCGACAAGGAACGGCGGGAAATCCAGGCGCTCTACGACGCCAAGACCGTCCCCGTCACCGACATCGCAAAGCGGTATGGCGTTTCGAGGACGACGCTGTACAAGCACCTTGACGGGGCTGCGGCCTTGTCCGGGAGGTAGGAAAACAGGCGGCAGGAGCAAAGGCGGCAACCGATGCACCTGCCTAACCACAACCAGCCTTTATAGGAGGCAAGAGATGGCTACGAACACTTTACATGGCACAACAAGAAGATCCAGATCTCGCAGGGAGCGAGAGCAAAGAGCAGGACGCGGAATCGCTCGATGACGTTGCGCTGCGCCCAGGCCCGAACGCCGACGCGGCTGCTGACGTTGAGCGGTACATCAGCGCCGAAGTCCGCGCGCTCTACGACGTGTACAGCTACCGGCATGCCGCAGCGATCCTGGCCAACTCCTTCCCCGAGGAGTTGCAGCAGATCGAGCGCGCCTTGCTGGACTTCCGCATCACGGTCAAAGACATCGGCACCCCTGGCGGGAACGAGTCGGACATGCCCAAGAAGTTCTCTCGCACCCTTCGCCCCGCAGGCTGGGTGGAGACGCGCATTCAGGGTGACTTGCTGGTGCGCATGCAGGAGTACGACGAGCTGTTTGCTGCCGATGGCAAGGCCCGCAAGGTCAAGCGCTCAGAAAGCACGCCGCGCATGATCGAGAACTTCATCGACGGCCACAAGATCGACTACGTGAAGGGTCGGGTCGCGTTTGACTTGGAGTGGAACTCCAAGGATCAAACGTTCGACCGCGACCTGTATGCCCTGCGGGCATTCCACGAGTGCGGCCTCATCAGCGCCGGAGTGATGGTGACGCGCAGTGCCAGCCTGAACCCTGTGTTCGAGGTTGTGCCGCAGCTCACCAAGTCCGGTGAGCCCGAGCTGCACAAGACAGGATCGAAGGCTGGCCAGCCCAAGAACGTGCGACAGAAGTACGGCGCGAGCACGACCTGGATGGGCAAGCTGCTTTACCGACTCAACGCGGGTCGGCATGGCGGTTGTCCTGTCCTGGTGTTCGGGATCACGCCCAAATTGATTTCAGACTGGAACCCACAACCATGACCAAGAAAAAGCCGGATGCTGCACCCAATGCAGCACTGGAGCTGCTGACCCAGCACGGTGGCCGCCGCTTCTCAACGATCCTGGCCGATCCACCTTGGCAGTTCCAGAACCGAACCGGCAAGGTTGCGCCAGAGCACAAGCGACTGTCGCGTTACGGCACGATGGAGCTTGAGGACATCATGTCGCTGCCCGTCGCGCAGATCGCCGAGGACACCGCGCACCTCTACCTGTGGGTGCCCAATGCCTTGCTGCCCGAGGGCCTGCAAGTGATGGCCGCTTGGGGCTTCCAGTACAAGAGCAACATCGTCTGGCACAAGATCCGCAAGGATGGCGGGCCGGATGGTCGCGGCGTCGGCTTCTACTTCCGCAACGTGACCGAGCTGGTGTTGTTCGGCGTGCGTGGCAAGAACGCACGCACCCTCGCCCCCGGCCGCAGCCAGGTCAATTTCCTGGCCACGCAGAAGCGAGAGCACTCCCGCAAGCCCGACGAGTTCTATGAAATCGTCGAGTCGTGCAGCCCTGGGCCGTTCCTTGAAATGTTCGCGCGTGGCGCGCGGCCGGGCTGGGACGTGTGGGGCAACCAAGCCACCGAGGAATATTTCCCCGACTGGCCTACCTACTCCAACCACTCCCAGGCCGAGCGGATCAACGGCCGCGCCATGTCGGACTTGGTTGCTGTCCCTGCAAAGTAAGGCGGCTGTTCGTCGATGGCAGACCTCACCGGGAGCGACCGCCGCAAGCTGGAAAAGATGTTGGGCATGGGCGGTGGCTACGTGCTCAACTTCTCTGATCGCACGTTCGGCGACTTCTTCGACGAGTACCGCGTCGAGATCGACGCCGAGCGCTACCGCGCACGAGGCACGTCCAAGGCCAACCGCATGCGCACCCACTTGGCGCTTGACGCGAACCATGTGGTCGGCCGCGTCATCGGTGGCTTGATCGACCACGCCACTGACGAGAGCTGCTTTGGCGATAGCAACCCGGTGCTGATCGAGGACTGCCGCAAGATCGCCCAGCGCCTGCTGAGCGACCAGCCGGTAGCCGAGCTGGACGCGCTTGCCGCGACCGCTGACGAACGCGACTTCGAGGTGGTTGCGGAGCACGTCCGCGAGGCCATCGAGAAGAACCAGCCGGAGGGCGCACTGGATCGGCTGCACACCTTTGTCATCAAGTTCGTGCGAGTCGCCTGCGAGCCTCACGGCATCGACATCAACCGCGACAAGCCGCTGCACAGCGTGTTCGGTGAGTACGTCCGCGCCCTGCGCGACGGTGGCCATCTCGAATCGGCCATGACCGAGCGCATCTTGAAGTCCTCGATCTCAGTGCTGGAGGCGTTCAACGACGTGCGAAATCACAAGAGCCTGGCGCACGACAACCCCATCCTCAACTACGAGGAAAGCCTGCTGATCTTCAACCACGTCGCCGCGTCGATCCGCTTCATCAAGTCGCTTGAAGCCAAGATCAAGGCCAAGGCGGCGACAACAAAGGCCGCAAGTGCGTGGGATGACGATGTGCCGTTCTAGCGCGTCGATAATCACGCATGGCCGTACCTACCTCGGCCCCCGCTTTTCCTCCCTGAGCGGGCTGTGCGACAGCGCAGTTCCAGCGGCCCCCTGTGTGGGGCCGCTCTTTTTCCGGCGTCAGGTCTGACGATGCGCCCTCGCCTCGTCAAAGTCGCCAGGCCGCACCGTGCGGCCGTTGGCGTCGCTGACGCCGCAGAAGCCGACCCCGAAGGCATCGAACCCAAGCCGCTCGCGGTGGCCGCTGTAGTCCAGCCGATCATGATGATGGCCGTGGAACGCTTTGGTGACGCCGAGGCTGCGGCCCAGCTCGTCGATAGCGTCGAAGCCGTGCGGGTGCGAGCTGGGAGCCTCATGCGTGACCAGGATGTCGGCGCGCTGACCGACCAGGCCGAAGTAGTCCGCAGGGAAGACCGAGCTGCGATGCTTGCGCGGCAGGCCGCCGCGCCAGAGGTTGCCCTTGCCGCACCGAGCGGCGAAGTCCTCGGGCCGCTCATGCAGCCACTCACCAGGCGGTGCCCACACCTGGCCCCGGAAGATGCCGCCCAGGCCCGCGATTCGCAGCCCGTCGATCTCGACCACGCGGCCGTGCAGGTTACGGTCGGCAAGGGCAGAGCCAAACAGGTTGTCGTAGTCGGCCTCGGAGTCCGTGTCGTGGTTACCGTGAATGAACCACACCTCTGTCTTGTCGAGGATCGTGGCCAGCTCGATCTCCAAGGGGCGCTGCGCCTGCAAGTCGCCCAGGAAAATGACGGCGGCCGGACGATCCTGCCTAACCACGTCGAGGACGTGATCGAAGCAGCCGTGCGTGTCGCCGAAGAAGTAGATCATGACGATGCCCCCTGCCCTGCTTCGCGCAGCCGTCGCTCCAGGCGATCACGGAGCCGAGGCAGGTTAACGATCCAGCCACGCCGAACTGTCACGGCTGACTCAAGCAGCTCTGAAGGATGCGCGGCAAAGTACGCGGTTGCGGCTTGAGCCAGGCGACGCCTGGCATCGTGCAGGTTGTGGCTCAGGATCATTCCGGCGACGCGACAGACGTTCGCTTCGGCCGGTGTGCGTGGAGCGTCCAGCGTGGCCGTCGCGATCTCCACGCAGCATTCGAGCATCGCAGCCTCCTTGTCTCGGGCGTTGTCGTTCATGGGACGTGCCTCCGAGCGATAGCGGGTGGCATGTCGCTGATTTGCTTGGTAGAGACGACTGGAGGCCACCAGCGGCCAGCTTTCAGCCGGGCGACCTCGGCGGGCTCCAGCGTGACGGCGGTCAGGTACGAGCACTCCCACCATTCCACCCATCGCACCAGGTCAGCGAATGTCTCGCTGCGCCCAACCCTTGGCAGGGTGAGCACGTCGGCCATCGTGTCGGCTACTGCCCAGGCGTGCGCTGTGTTGCCGAGGGCCGCAGCAATGCGGACGCGCGCCGAAGGCGCGGACAGGCCCCGGCTGCTGTCGGTGGCCACCAGCTTGTCACGGTCAGCATCGGCCCACCCTTCCGGGTGGTCATCGACGGCGATCCAGTCGGTGAGGCCAGCTCGATCCACGTAGCGGCGGATTTGTTGGTATCGGGTGGACGTGTCCCACCAGGTGCCTCGTCCGAGTGGGCGGTGCTCGTCGTCGCACGCCATGCCGGAGTGCCAGGTGGAGCCAATGACCCTTGGCCGCAGCTCGGCCGGGAGGTAGTCGCGTGCGCGGCTGAAACGCAGCTCGCGCGCCCAGCTCGTACTCAGCACGATGCGGACATGCGGCGCGCTGGCCAGCTCGTCCACCAGGTGGCTCGACCACATGAACAGCTTGCCATCGGCGCGCAGCACTGGCCGCCCGCGCTCCAGGTACACCGCGTCAGGATGCAAAACGCCGTCGAAATCCAGGAAGAGGATCATCGTCGATGGAGTTCCCCGGCTGCATCCATGACTCGCTGGCCTTCCGCGCCGTCCAGGATTACCTCGCCGCAGGCGTTGCAGTAGTCACCCGTCAGAGCTGTCAAGGTCACAGGCGTGCCATCGCTGCGGCTGAGTACATGGTCGCGGGTGTCTCTCACCAGGGCAGATGCGCCGCAGCAAGGACAGATGGTGAAAAGACCCAGCGTGCGCATGAACTCACGTTCCCTGCTGGTTAGCGCGAGCCAGTCAATGTCACCCAGCGCACGCACGTACAGGTGCAGGCAGGCGCGGCCGTCCAACTTCGTAGCGGTCGTGTGTGGGCTGGCCAGCGCAGCGAGAACCGGAAACTCTGCCAGCGGGTAGAGGGCGTGCATGACGGCTGTGTCAGTCATGGCTGCAACCCTTCTGGCCCTTGTCTGCCGTACCAACAGCTATTGGCCCAGCATTCCCAGTCCCATGCGTAGGCCGCACGCTCGATGCCGTCAATCTTTGGGCATTGGGAGCCGTAGAGTGCCGCCCAAAACTGATCGCGCCACGGCTGCGGAATCTCTGCGAGGTTGACGTAAAACGGTCGGCCCTCGTACTCATGCACCGGAACCGCAGCAAGCAGCTCGTCGCGTGTCATCGTGAGGCCCCGTCCAAGTCGATGACGACAGCGCGGAACGGCTCATCCGTCGTCTCGTCGTCGGGCAGCTCGCGGTATTGGCCAACAGGCGTACCGGCCCAGTTGCGCTGATGCCTTGCCGCATCGGTCACACGGACTGCGCCTGCGTGGTCGATACCGCCTTCGGCCGGGATCATCACCGGCAGCGTCGTCGGGAGCCCTTGCAGTGCGGCGATCAGATCACCGACCGTCATCGGATGAGCTGCCCGAGGGATGCTGGCCATGCCTGGCTCTTGCCCTCCTGCCGCCGCCAGGCGGGCGCGAACGCTCGCCGCTGACACCCCTCGGTCTGGATTCGCCCGCAGTGCGTCGTAGGCGCTGCCGATGGATGCAAGCTGATCGCTGGTCAGCAGGACATCAGCGAGCACGTCGAGCAGCGACTGCCCTCCCCTCCTGTCCAGGTGCCGGGCCTGCATGCCGAAGGCACGCGGGCCGTCCACATCGCAGCGCTTGGAGTCCCCCACGAAAACCACCTCACCAGGCGCGCAGCCCAGCGCGTCGCACACGCGCTGGAAGATGGCCGGTTCGGGCTTGGCCAGGCCGACCTCGTAGCTGAATACGTAGGCGTCCAGACCGGGCAGCAGGCCGAGAACGGCGGGGCCGTACTCGGCCGCCAGGTTGCTGCACACAGCCAGGCGCAGACCCGCTGCGCGGGACTGCTCCAACACCTGCGGCACTTCGGCGAAGAGCCGCAAGCCCGCCAACTCTTCGGCCAGGTCGGCCTCGATGTCGGGCAGCAGATGCTCCAGACCCAGCTCGGCCGCGAAGGTGGCCACCGGCACGTCGCGGGTGAGGAATGGCAGGCGTGCCGCGCCCTCCCCTCGGCCGGTCAGGAGTCGGCTGTAGGGAGCCAGGCGCTGGCCGTACTGGATCGCCGTGCCGAAGGCATCCAGTACGAGCGCCTTAGTTACGTGGTTACGTGTTGCCATATCTACGCTAATACGTATTTAGCTACTCGAACAGCTCCCGGTCGAACTCGACCCCGGCCACCACCAGCGGCTCGCCGCTGGGCCAGCGCGTAGGCGGCGCGTGATCGCGCACCACCTGCACATCGGTGTCGTCGCTGATGACAGCCACGTCGGCCTCAGCCAGGGCGGCACGCCCTACCCGGTCGAACCGGCAGGTGTTCGAGTTGAAGCTCCAGACTCTCATAGTGGATCTCCTGGTTTCTTGCCTGCGCGGCGCATGGCCTCGTCATAGCGGTCGTGTTCCGGCGTGCCGGGCGGGTGGAAGTTCGGCAGCCAGCGCGTCTGGCCGCCGTCATCGACCTCGATGATCGTGATGGCGCGCGGGCGGCCACGCGGGCGCGTCGGCCGCTCGATGCCCGCCTTCTTGAGCCGCTTGGCGAATGCGTCCAGCAGCTCCCACAGCTCTTCGCCGTCCGACTCGGTGTAGGTGACGACGGCCTTGTCCAGTGCGTGGCAGGCGTTGCGCAGCGTGTCGGCCAGGCTCTCCCCGGCCAGGCGGTAGACGGCCAGGTCGGTGTCCTGACGCTCTTCCTTGTCATGCTTGGCCTTCCAGGCTTTCCACTCGGCCAGCTCTTGCGCCGTCAGCGGGCCGTCCTTGCACCGCGCCATGACCTCGGGCGGAATCTCCCAGCCGTTTACCAGCTCGCTCAGCTTCACCGAGAGCACGAGCTTGTTTGCTCGCAAGAACTGAAAGCTGTTCACGTAGGTCGGGATGCCCGTTTTTCGGCTTCTAGCCACATTTATCGGCCGCTTGTATTGCATTCGCTCTCGGTGCTTTTGTTGTCGTCAGATAAAAGTCATTGTACGCAAAGCCGCCGAACTGTGCTAGACTCGCGTCACTGGCTAAATACGTATTCACGTAACGCCGTAGCGCCACCGATAAGGAGATACGTACATGAAGATGAAGGTTCTCGCCCTGTGCTCCCAAAAAGGTGGCGTGGGCAAAACGACTCTCTGCGGTCACTTGGGCGTCGAAGCCGAGATCAAGGGCCACGGCCCGGTCGCACTGATCGACACCGATCCTCAAGGCTCGCTCGCGAGCTGGTGGAACGAGCGCGAGGCACCGGAGCCGGTCTTTGCCCAGGTGCAGATCGCCAACCTGGCCGAACACCTGCGGCTGCTGGACGAGGCTGGAATCAAGCTGGCCATCATCGACACGCCGCCTGCCGTGACATCCATGATCGAGCAGGTGATGGCGGTTGCCGACCTGATCCTGATCCCAACGCGCCCGAGTCCGCATGACCTGCGCGCCGTGGGCTCGACCGTGGAGATTGCCGAGCGCGCGGGCAAGCGCATGGTTTTCGTCGTCAACGGCGCAGCGCAGCGCGCCCGTATCACGGGCGAGGCGGCCATCGCCTTGTCCCAGCACGGCACCGTGGCCCCGGTGACGCTATACCAGCGCACCGACTTTGCCAGCTCGATGATCGACGGCCGCACCGTCCAGGAACTCGATCCTGCGTCCAAGTCAGCCGGTGAAGTGGCTGAGCTGTGGAGCTACGTCGATAAGCAACTGCGTAAGGCTTGAGATACGCTAATACGTAGTTAAGGAGATAAGGATGTCGAAAACCAAAGCAAGCTCCCTCAGCGCAGGACTCATCGCGAAGAAGGGCCAGGCCGTGCCTGCCACCGCGTCAGTGGCACCCGTCGAGGATGTTGCCGCACCGGCACCGGCCCCCGCCGTCAGTGTGGAACCCGCTCCACAGTCTCAGGCGCAGCCTGAGGCGAAGGAAGCGGCCGTGATCCCCGAGGCTGGCTACTACAAAGCGCTGACCGTGAAGCTCAACCGGGCGCGCTACGAAAAGCTCAAGACGCTGGGCATGCGCCTGGACAAGAAGTCCCAAGCCATCTTCGAGGCGGCGCTGGACGACTACCTGGCCAAGCACGCCGACAAGCTCGGCTGACCGCTTCCCATGCGGGTTTCAGAGCATGGACGGGAGTCCATACATTCAATCAAATTTTTCGGGTATGCGTGGCGATTGAAATTAGATGCAATCTCTTGCATACTCGGTGCTATTGGGGAATAATGATGATGGTTGCAAGCCTACAAGAGATGCCTGCGAAGTTGATGAAGGCGTTTGCCGAGCGCGGAAGCGTTGGCAACGTCCGCGTCCAGCAGGCCGACAAGGGGTTGGTCATCGTGTTCAATGCTGGCGGCGGAATGGACGAGTGCGTGCTGGGACAGGCGCGCGGCGGTGTCCGCTACTTCCAGAGCTTCGATGGTGCGGCTTCGACTTTGCAGTCGATGGGGATCGTCGAGTTCGCGGCCAACAGCCGGAACTGGGTTCCCCGGACTTTTAAGGGCGTTTCGGCGTCCGAGTAACGAACAAAGGAGTGCGCTGACCAGAGCAGCGAACAGATAGCGAACGTACAAAGCAAAAAGCCCCGTTTGGCGACGGGGCTTTTGCTGATTAGGCGGGTTGCGCCTTGGAGCGGAGTTAGGAGACGGTTTGGCGACTGTCTCTTAGAGCCGTCCGTAGAGATCGGAAAGCGATAGCCGAATTCTACTCTCCAACGCTCCCGATGGGCAAGCTTTTTCTGCGTAGCTACGTGGATACGTAGTTACGCGCCTCGGCAAGCGGAGCGTGGATGGCATCGGCGGTACTTGAAAACACACTGAAAGCGCGGTTCGACGAGCCTGCATCACCCATGCAACGGGTGATCGAGCAGGCTCCGTACTACCCGCGTTGCAGTGACGACAAGACCGCCACCAAGCAACGGCCCACGAGCTACGCAGTCCGTTGGCCTTACATGCAGGTCAACCGACCCGGCATGGTGTCGTGGTTGGTCTTTGACTGCGACCACGCCGACGTTTTCCGTTGGGACGCGGCCGGGTTGCCGCCCCCAAACCTCATCGTGGCCAACCGCACTGGCGGGCCTGGCTTCCACCTGTTTTATGCGATCACGCCGGTCTGCACGACCGAGAAGGCGCGCGAGCATCCGCAGCGCTACATGCGCGCGATCCGCGACCGCATGGTGGAGCTGCTGGGGGCTGATCCCAACTATCACGGCGGGGGCGTCACCAAGACGCCCGGCCACGCCTGGTGGCACACCATCGAGCTGCACCCGCATGAGTACAGCCTGGGCGAGCTGAACGAGTATTTCGAGCTGCCAAAGGAAGAGCGACGGTTCGGCAAGGTGCCCGACCTGTCTCTGCATCACCACGCCCGGCACGCGACGCTATTCCACGAGCTGCGCTATTTCGCTTACTCCATCGTCAACGGCATGAAGGAGCAGAGCAGCTACGACGCCTTTTATCAGCGCCTGTTGACCGAGGCGCAGCGCCTGAACGACTACGGCAGCAAGCGCGGTTTCATCGACCTCAAGCGGATGGTGCCGCACACCGATCTGCGCGCCTCACAGGTGCGCGCCACGGTGCGATCTATCGCCCGGTGGACGTGGGACAAGTACACGGGCGACGGCCGCTGCAATCGCGGCGTGATGCGTCTCAGCAAGGCGCTGCCGCTGGTCGAGCGCCAGCGCCTGGCCGCCGAGCGCACGCATGGCGAGCGCTCGGCGGCCACGGCCGCGCGCATCCAAGCCGCTTGCGGGCTGTTGCGCGCCAAGGGCGAGGCGCTGACCCAGACGGCCCTCGCGGCGCTGACGCGCTTGTCGCGCCAGACGGTGGCCAAGTACCAGCAACTGATCGACGAATTCACCAGCCGTGTCGCCGAGGCCCCCGCCCCGAAGGAGGAGGCCGCTGGCCAGCCGGTCATTGTTAAGTTTGCTACACGTCAGATAACCGCCCCCCCGGCCGCCGCAGGCGAGTCCGGAACCTCTGCGGTGCAGCGTGAGCCCAGTCGGCCTGCTTTGAGGCTTGTCGTCGGTGGCCCAGCGCCTCCGCTGGATTCGAGCTGAGCCGGTGGAGCTGGAATGAGTAGCCCAAAGCGTTTCTTAAACGCGAGTAGCCGCAAGCTGGTTGTGGGTAAGTCCGTCAGGACTTATCCATCATCCAGCGCCGCAGGGAGCGAAGCGACCGAAGGTGTCTTTCCGCCGCGCGACAGCGCGGCCCCCCCTCCTGTTGTCGGTTCGGCCAGGTGGTTTTTTGAGCGTGATCTTGGAGGTGTGTATGGCCAAGCGGTCGTTTGACGATGAAACCTTGAAGTGGGTGCGCGAGATGCCGCTGTCGCTGGTACTCGACCGGCTGCGGGACGCCGGGAAGCTGTTTTGGCGTCGCGATCCCGACTTCAAGCCGGAGAAGGATGCCCGCACGGTTCGGCTTTATGTGTCGTCGCCGGACGGTGCCGCGTGGGAGCTGCTGGTGACAGGGCCGAAGTGGTTTGACACGAGGGCAGGGAAGGGCGGCGGCGGTGGGATCGACCTGGTGATGCACCTGCTGGGGCTCGATTTCGTCAAGTCCGTCAAGCTGCTTGCCTCGGTGGGTGCGCCTGGCCAGCGTCAGCCGGAGCGCCAAGGCTGAAATTCGGGCGGCTCGCTGCTGCGCATCGACCGGGCTCTCGTGCTTCGCATCGAGCCTCGCAAGCGAGTCTCGCCCCCTGCGGGCTTCGATCTTCCCTCCCGTTGGTCGGCCTGCCGCTTTCGCCCTCTGGGCGACCAAAACCCCCCTTTGGGGTTCTGGACTCCCTGGCGTGGGGTCTTGCCCCACACGCCGCAGGAGCAGGGGGGACGGCCTACGGCCTTTGGACTCCCTGCTCCTGGGCTTGAGGCTGGGGACGTTCCAACCGCGTCAAGGGTGCGCTGCGCCCTCCGGGTGGCCCGTGTCCTCGCTGCGCTGCGGGCCGCGCCAGCCACCCTGCGGCCCTTGACCCGGTTTCCACTCGAACAGCCGAACACCGGCCGGTTCGTTGACCGGCCTTAAATCCGCAAATACGTATTCACGCACTAAAAAACCGCTTGCGTATCGCATACATATCATGTATCATATCTGTATTGATACGGCAAAGGCCGGATTTGATACAGGAGCACTGGTATGGCACGAGAAGGGGTTACGTTTGAGCAGGTGGCAGCAGTGGCCGACGCCCTCGTGGGCGCTGGCCAGCAGCCTACTATCCGGGCGGTGCGCGAGGGTTTGGGTGGCACCGGCAGTCCCAACACCATCCACAAGCTGCTCGCCAAGTGGCGGGACGCCCGGCCGGTGGCCATCGCGTCCGCACCGGAGCTGCCACAGGCGCTGGTGACGGCTCTTGCCAATGAGATCGCTCGGGCGACATCGCAGGCCCGTTCCGAGGCTGAGGCTCGCCTGGCGGCGGAGCAGGCGGACGCCAAGCGCCTGGCCGATGACGGCGACGCCAAGGATGCGGAGATCGAGGCGTTGCAAGCCCAGGTGGTCGGGCTCACGACCGAGCGCGATACGCTGGCGGGCAAGACCGCCCAGCAGTCCGCCGACCTGGCCGAAGCCCAGCAGCGGATCGAGCGCGAGCAGCAGGCCGCCGAAGCAGCCCGCGTCGAGCTGGCCAAGGCCCAGCTCAAGATCGACGCCCAAGCTGAAACGCTCATGCACCAGGCGGCCGAGGTCGAGCGCCTGCGCGCCGACCTGGCGGGCGAGGTGAAGGGCAGGGTGGCGGCCGAGCAGCAGGCGGCCGTGCTGACGGCCAAGCTGGAATCCATGACCGAGCGCACCGGCAAGGCCGAGACGCGCGTCGATGCGCTGGAAAAGCAGCTCAACCAGGTCAGCGGGGAACTCAACCAGGCGCGGGTGCAGGCCCAGGCCCAGCAGGGCGCGCTCGATGCGGCTGGTCGTGAGCTTGAGGCGGCCAAGGTGGACGCGGCTGCGGCGCGCGCCGAGGCGAAGAAGTCAGCGGCCGAAGCCTCCGAGCTGCGCGGCAAGGTGGCCACGCTGGAGGCCAAGACCAGCAAGAGTGATTCTAAGTAACTACGCTTTTACGCAACTACGTATAGGAAAGATCATGGCGCAACAGACTTTGACCCCTGCCGAGGCTCGCAGCATCTTCGCGGACGCTTCTGCCGAAACGTTCCCATCGGCTCGCCTCACATCGGCTGGCCGTGCCGCCGTGGCCGACTGGCTCACGTCCACGGCAAAACCGGCGTCGATTAACCAGTCAGAGTGGCTTGCGCAGTGGTACGACGACATCGAGTCCCGTGCGTCTTTCGGCGAACAACCGATTGCTGTGGAGGTGCGTGCGAGTACCAGCGTGACCGGCACGCCTCAACTGTTGACCTTGGACGACTCGTACTTCGAGTGGTGCATTGAGAAGTAATTTCTACTTAAATACGTATTAGCGTATATGTGGAGGTGCGTAAAGTGAAGCCGACGCGGATTGAAACGCTGATTGCCGACCTGCGCCTCACGGCGGGGTCGCTCCAGCAGGTGCTGGACGCCTGCCAGGTGGCAGGCCCAGGGGCTGAGCTCGCCCAGCACTATCCCAAGATGCTCGCAGAGCTGGCCGACCGCTTTGCCGACGAGGCGGCGCGGATCGAGTGGCCTGCCGACTTGCCGCGAGAGCCGGTTTTCACGGCCGCCGAGCTGGAGGCCATCGGCACGGCCGAGGCGCTGCTGGCCAGGTTGCGCACCGACGACTCGGGATCGACTGGCACACGCCGGTAGGTCGAGAGCGTCCGCGCCAACCTGCGCGCGTCAGCGGCCGAGAACGCAGCCGGGATGACCACCACACGCTTGTCGCCGAACTGAGCGCGGGCGGCCTTTTCCCAGGCGGGCGGCACCAGGGCCACCCATGCCTCGCACTGGGTGACCTTGCCGTTGTGCCGCATGGCGGCCCATACGCAGCCAGCTTCGTAGGCCACCCAGAACCGCAGATCGCGTGCGCGCGGGGTCTTGGGCGTCAGCACCAGGCGTTCGCGCAGCGCTGCCGGGTAGGTGGCACGCACGTCGTCGTCGGATTCGGCGGCCGTGTGGAAGAGCGCCAGGTTGATGCCGGGCCGGTGCCCGACGAAATCGGCCAGCGCCTTGCGGGCGTCGGGCGTGCCCATGACGGCATCGTGTTCGATGAACAGCAGCATGGTGATCCTCCCTTTAGACAAACCACTTTTCGTGGTTGAACCAGTGCTTTGCCGCGCCTTCCTGGAAGATGTGGCCAGTCGTGACCTGCCACGACCGATACGACTTCTTCATGCCGAGCACCCAGAACATGAACGCGAAAGAGAGCCAGTTGAGCGCGATGATGAGCGGCGCTGCCGATGCCAGCAGGTAGATGCCATGAGTGCCGATCACCGCTGCTGCGCCAAAGAAGATGCGCGAAGAGATGCGGTGCTGGCGTCCGAACGACTCACGCTCGGCGCGCGACAGATCGCCGAAGGCCATCCGAGCGCGCGCTAGGCGGTGGCGGCTCGCGACTTCACGGATGCCGTCTCGGCCTTCCGGGGCCAGCATCCCGAAGCCGCAGTGATTGCATGACCATGCTTGCAGCGGGCGGGCGTCGCCACCGTCGGTCTGATCCAGGATTGCAGGTGCGTCACGCTGGGCCAGCAGCACTCCGGCATCGCAGTCTGGGCAAGTTGGATTCACCGTCCGCGTCCACATGGAGCGGTTCCACTCGAAAAGCCCCTTGTTCAGTTGCCAGCCGAACATCGACAAGGGCATCGTCATCGTGACGTACTTTGTGACTTTGGCCGCGCCACTCGCGGCCCTTTTTACGAAGCGCATGCTGTCTCCTTTGACTTGAAAAATCCGTGATCTACGCTGACGAACGCCTCGGCGCTCACAACACGCTCCAGCGCGGCGCGCAGACGGTCAGCGGCCTCATCGTCGAAGCCATTGCGACAGAGCAGGAGGGGAGCGCCGCTACTCTGTGCGGTGCGGATGTAGCCGCCTGCCAAGCGCTCATGAACAACGGCAACCCAATAGAGTTGTTTCCTGCGGCGCAGCGTGCTCGTGATCTCGCGCTCTGGGTATGCGTCGGCACGGATGGGCCGATGGGCCAAGTGCTGGAGGTGATCGCTCAGTTCAGGCACCTCGCCGCGCACGTCGTCGATGCTGCGCAGCGTGCCGACTGTCCAGCGGATCATGACCAGCTCGACCGATGGGAAGTCATCCAGCACTCTCGCGAGCCGGGCCGCTGGCCCGTGCGCTCCTATGGTGTGACCCCAGAGGAGGCGGCCGAAGTCGAAAAACAGCAGCATCACGACGCCTCAGCCAGCTCGCCCCGCAGCTTGCGTGCGGTCAGACGGTCGAATGCTTCCCGGTGTGCCGGGTCGATCTCTTCGAGCAGCTTGCCGATGCGCACCACGGCGCGGGCGGGGTTGCGCTCGATGTCTGCCGCACGAACGCCGTTCTCTGCCAGGTAGTCATCAGCGAATGGGCCGAGCAACTGGCGGGCGTGTTCGGCGATGACGGTATGCACCGGCTCGGGCCGAAGCATCCGGGCGGCCAGGATGGGGCGGATGAAGAACAGCGAGAAGCCGATGGCCATGCTCACGACAGCCAGGTAGAGCACGATGAATCCGGTATATCCGAGGGCTGGGGCAACAGCCTTACCAACTCCAACAAACGCTGCAAACAGCCACGACGAAGCGCTGATCGCGCCCGCGATGGCGGGCAGGGTGGCCGCGCGGTGTGGATCATCCTGTGGCACCGTGAAGCGGTGGAAAACGACCTTGTGCAGCAGCCACCCGTTGGCGCTCAGTGCGATGGCTACCGTGAGCTTTGCGAGCAACTTGGGCTTGGTCGCGAGCGTGGCCGGGTCGAACCGGGTATCGAGCCAGATCACAACCAATCCGGTCGCCCAGAGGGCATAGAGCGCCCACTTCACGAAGGTTTGCGAGGTGGCCAGCATGTCGGCATCGACCCGGCGCTTGCGGAAGATCGCCAGGTCGCCAAAAGCGATGCCCACAGCGGCCATTGCGAAGGCCAGCAGGTGGGCCAAGATCAGGCCCATGCGGGCAACTGCATTGAGATCCAAGGTTTCCATGTGATGTGCTCTGGTTATTTGATGGAGCGTGTCGCGTCGTCACGCAGGGCGCGCATCTGAGCGGCTTCGACTTGGGCACGCTTTCCGGCCAGCTTCTGGGCCGTGTAGACGGCCATCAGCGCCTCCATGCGTTCCTGCTTCTGACGAATTGCGGCGCTCAGATAAATGGAGACGCCAGCCGCACGCGTGTAGTCCACCCACAAGGCGCGGCTGCTCACCTGTGTGATCGACTTGTTCCATTCGGAGTCGGCGAAGCGGCGTTGCGCCTCGGTAGACAACATCTCAGCCGGTGACATGGTTTCGTAGTCGCCAATGGGTGGGGAGGGCAGTGAGCCGTAGCCGTCCGCATCGTTGAGCACGTTTGCCATCGAGGTCGCGCCCTTGGCGGCGGCCTGCAAGGCGTCGCCATTGGCCGCCGCCACCTGTACCGGGTCGAACTGGGTGGTCGGTGGCACGCCCATCGCCGGAGTCGCACCGAACAGCTTGTTGTACTGGGCCATCGTGTCGCTGCCCAGTACCGGATACAGGCCGTCGTTCTGGATGGGAAAGGTCTTGCAGAAGTAGGGCGACGGGTCGGTCGCGTAATTGAAGGCCGTGCTCTGCTTGCTGATCGCGTTCGGGAGCTGCGCCGGGTTGAATGTCGGGTTCTTGTTGGCGTCTGCCGAGAAGGTCTTGGCTCGGGCGTCATCCGCGTTGGGCACGCCATAGATGAAGTGCAGGTGGACTGCGCCGCCCGGCTTCATCCCGGTGGAACCGGCCCGGCCGATCTCCTGCCCGGCCTGCACCTTGTCGCCTTCCTTCACCGCGATGTAGCTCAAGTGGTAGTACACGGCCGACTGCCCGTTGTCCCGCTTGATGATGACGGTGTTGCCTGCGCTGCCGCGCAGCTTGGCCCACGTCACCGTGCCCGCCGAGGTTGCGTAGAGGGGCGCGTTTTGCCCGCTGGTGGAGAAGTCGAGGCCATCGTGCATGTGCGGCTTGGCATTGCCGGAGCCGAAGTTGGCGGCACCACCTTCACGGAACTTGCCGAAGCGGCCGGAGACTTGCTCCTTCGAGGTAGGCGACACCATGCAGGTGTCAGCGAATGCGCTGCCGCTGATCGCCAGCGCGAGGGTCAAAACGAGCGGCTTGCGCATCTCTTTTCCTCAGTTGAAAAGACCAGCCGCCCAGCTCGTGAAGCTCTGGGGTTCGGTCTGTGTGGGTTGAGCCTGCTGGATGGCCTGCGGCTGTGCCGAGGTCGCGGGCGCTGTCTGCGCACCCTGCTGGGTGCTGGCCCCGGCGTTGAACACGGTCTGGTTCGTGCCGAAGGCGTTGGCGTTCACGCTGTAGCCGGTTGCGGCCGAGGCGGGCTTGTAGGCGCTGCCAAGCTGCGGATCGAGCGTGCTCAACGAGCCACCCACGGCGCTATTCGCCATGCCGTTGATATCGGTGAACTGCTGGCCCAAGGTATTCCACTGGCCGATGGCTTGGTTGATGGGCGACGTGACCATGCCGGACACCTTGCTCACGGTCGAGCACACCTTCTTCTGCGCGTACTTCAAAACTGCGTCCTGCGCCGAGGACAGGATCGAACCGAGCGACGGAATCGAGAACGACAGGTCGATGATCTGGCTCACCGACGAGAAGCACGAGTCGTTCGGATCAAACAGGCTTTCGACGTTGGGCGTGGCCGAGGCCATTTGGCTGTGCGCGCTTATGGCGGTCTTGATGCTCGCGCCGATGCCCACGTCGTCGCAGTTTTTGAGGTCATCCTGCATCTTCTGGGTCATCGCCGCGTCCACGGCGGCCATCTCCGACGAGACGCCAGAGCTGGCACCACTGCCGCCCGTCGAGAACATGGACGAGAACCAGTTGCCGCTGGTTTGGGACGCGCCTGCGCTGGCAGCCAGCGCGAGAGATGCACCCACCAGCAGACCGATGGCGGGCTTGGTGATGGCGGCTTTATTCATGGCCGCCTCCACGGATACAGGCGAGCTGGACGGTGCCGGGTTGCACCTCGCTGGCTTCAAGCAAGCCACCCTTGACCTTGCGCACGTAGCGCGGGCCGTCTTTCTTGATGCCAGCGGCCTTCAGGGGTCTCCTCGTTTTCAGTGCAATAAGTGACGGTACGCAAAGCTAGCACTGGCGCGGGGGTGGTCTGGGTAGACCGTTGATTTCATTGACTTTCCTGTTCGCTTTGTAAACGGGTATGGTGGCCTCCCACTTTTGAGGTTCACGATGCAGGGTTGGCACACAACGTTTTTGGGGATGCGTGGGCTCCCCCGCGATATCAGCGACTTCGAGATGAAGGCATTTTTCACCTTCGATGGTGCCGAGCGCGACGCAATCAATGCACGCCGAGGTGATTCCCACAAGCTTGGTCTGGCGCTCCATATTGGTTTCCTGCGCATGAGTGGGCGTTTGCTCGGTGCCTTTCGGGTAATTCCAGTAGCCTTGTGGCGCCACCTTGGCAACGAGCTTGGCATTGCAGCACCAGAAGTCGCCTCGCTGAGAGCCATGTATGAACGCGGGCGCACGCTATTCGATCACCAACAAGTAGCCTGCACGGTCCTTGGATTCCAGTGGATGAGCGAGCACCAGCGCCGCTCACTGGTACGTGAACTGCGCGACGAAGTGGCGCGCTGCGCCGACCGCGATCAGCTACTCGTGCGGGCGCGTCAATGGCTGTACAAGAACAAGCTGGTGATCGTGCACGAGCGGGCAATTCGGACACTGATTGCGGCGGCACTTGCCCAGCTTGAAGTTGAAACAGGCACCGCCATCGCCGCCAGCGTTGATCCAGCAACACTTGATCGCTGGCGAGCCTCAGTTTCAGAGCTGCGCCCAGATGGACAAACCCAGCAGAGTTGGCTATGGGCTGCACCGGCGAAACACTCAACCCGCCAAATCAGCGAGGTACTGGAGCGCATCGACCTGCTTTACACGCTGGACGTTCATAAGCACCTGGCAGACATCCCCGATCTCATCTTGCGCCGCTACGCGCGCCGACTTGTCTCCAGGCCGCCCTCAGCCGGAGCCAAGATCAAAGAGCCAGCGCGCACCGTGGAGGTCGCATGCTTTCTTCGGTATTGCCTGTTCACCACCACAGACCAGTTGATCCTTATGGTGCAGCGCCGGATCGCCGATCTGTGGCGTCAGGCTGCCGCCGATGTCCCCGCTACCGTCAATTGGGCCGCAATGTACAAAACGCTGCTCGGCGAACTTGTTGCCTTGAGCGCGCAAGGTGCGGTGCCAGATGCTGAGTTGCGTGCCCGTCTTGAAGCCTTGATCACCGAAACCCAGAAACGCAAACCACCGAGCAGGGCCTCCCTGGTCCGCGAGGGATTGATTGATGGAATTCGCCCCGTGCGGTCGTTGCTCGTCGCCATTGCAAAGCTGCCCTGGCAGGCCACCGGCGAGCATCCTGCCATCGAGTACCTTGCCAAGCTGCAAGCTTTATATCTCAAAGGATCCAGAAAGCTGCCAGTTGAAGTGGTGGCACCAAGTCTGGGAATGATCTGGCAGGTTTCGATCTCCAGCCCAGACCGGGAACGGGCGTTTCAGGCGTTGGAGGTGGCCACCCTGTTTGCCCTGCGCCGCGCGGTGCGCAATGGCTCGGTCTGGATTGAGCACAGCCTGAGCTTTCGGGGTCGTGCGCGCTTGTTCTTCACGGACGAGCGTTGGCAGGCAGAGTCCAAGAAACACTATGCCCGTCTATCGTTACCCAGCAAGGCTGCCACTTTCTTGAAGCCTTTGCTGGCCAGAGTAACTGCCGGTGTCGATGCGGTGGCCGCTGCAGCCCGCAGTGGCGTACTGCGCGTGGATGATGAACTCCATTTGTCGCCATTGCCCGCAGAGGACGAAGACCCAGAAGTGACCAAGCTGCGCGCGGCTTTGGATCACCGCATCGGTGAGGTTCAATTGCCGGAAGTGATTCTGGCCGTTGACGCCCAGGTGCGCTTTAGCTGGATCATGCTCGGACGTGAGCCGCGCTCTACCGACGAGCTGCTGATGGTCTATGCCGGCATCATGGCCCACGGCACCAGTCTGACTGCGGTCGAATGCGCGCGCATGATTCCGCAATTGTCTGCCACCAGCATTCGCCAGGCCAAGCTGGTGCCCCCGCCGCGCACGCACCGCCACCGCTACTTTGGCGTGCTGGCACCGAACTCACCCTTGAGGCCTGCCGTCACGGCGCTGGCGCGTGATGCAGCGGTGAAACCGGCGCAGGTGCAAGCCGAGCCAGCCAGCACGGCTGCAGGCGAGGGCGCACTTGGGGTAAGAAGCCCACTGCCAACCCAGACCGAGCCCGCCCAGCCGGTGCCACCCAAGCGCCCGGCGCACTATTTGTGGGCGGTGCTGATGGCCCGTATCTACGAGGTGTTCCCGCTGCTGTGCCCCATCTGCGGCGGGCAAATGCACATCATCGCCTTCATCACACACAGTGCCGATATCCGCCAAATACTGGAGCACATCGGGGTGGAGACGGAGCCGCCGCACATCACCCCGGCACGCGGGCCGCCACTGTGGGACGAGTGCGACGCGCAAGCCGCAGAGGGCGTGGAGCCAGCCCCAGACTGGGATGAAGCGACCCAACCGGCCCCGGACTTCGAGGTCGATCAGCGCGTCAGTTGGTAGGGTGGCAACAGCGGTTAACAGTGGTTTTGCCAACGTTGCGAGGCAGCGCTGCGCCTGTCACCGCCAAAAACGGGTCATACCGAAAAATCTCGGGCAACTGGCTTTGAGAAATCAACCCAGCAGTCCCCTGTGTGCATGCCTGAGACGCCCCAAACGTGTGCTATACTTGTGCTCATGCGGTTGGATTTCCTATCCCCATGACCTTGTGGCTTCCCGCCCTGGACTATGCGCGCAGCCTGGCGCCGCAGATGCGCGAAGTGCATCGCATCGTAGGGCCAGCGCCATGCGTGTATGCGTTCGGCATGAGCACGCCTCAACTCGCCGCCGCACGCTTTCATGGAGGCTGGATGACACAGCCGCTGGACAGCCCCGAGCGCTGCTCGTGGCTGCTGGTGGATGTGAATGCGCAGAAAGACCTGCCGGCGGTTCTCGACACCTCGCAGTGGGTACTCACGGACCGCGTATCGCGGCCTACCGAGGCCAGCGACACGCTGCTGATTTTCAAGCGCACAGCCCCTGCTCGGTAAGAACGTGTTCACGCTCTAAGAGCATTGCCCCATCCTCCACTCTCTCTGGCCTCCAGGAGAGGGTGCATTCAGTTGAGCTCAAATGGTCGCCAAACAGGCCACGGATATCAGCGCTTCCAAAGGAAGCTTCCAGGAACTTCGCCACATAGGCAGCCACGCAGGCGTCGTGCTCGCCGGCCAGTTGGCCGTGATGGCTTTTGGCGTCACCGACACGGTGGTCGCCGGGCGCTACTCCGAAACCGCGCTGGCGGCCCTTTCGGTAGGGGCCGCGCTGTATGTCAGCGTCTATGTGGGTTTGATGGGCGTCTTGCAGGCGTTGCTGCCGGTGTGGGCCGAGTTGCACGGAGGCCAGCGGCGCCACGAAGTAGGCCCGTCCGTACGGCAAGCGCTCTACCTGTGCATCTTCACGATCCTGGTGGGCATGGCCGTGCTGCTCTCACCCGGCCCCATGCTGCGCGCCACCGGGGTTCCGCCGGAATTGCAGATCGAGGTGGAACGCTATCTGTCCGTGCTGGCCTGGGCTCTGCCTCCCGCCCTGTTCTTTCGCCTGTTCAGCACGCTCAACCAGAGCCTGGGCCAACCCCGGCTGGTGTCGGTACTGCAAGTGGGCGCACTGCTGCCCAAGGTGCTGCTCTCGATCTGGTTCACTTTCGGCGGCGCTGGCCTGGCGCCGCAAGGGGCGGCCGGCTGCGCGTGGGCCACGCTGGTGGTCAACTATGCGCTCTTCGCGGTGGCGGTATGGCTGCTGCGCACTCGTGGCTTCTACCAGCCCTATGGCATCTGGAGCCGCATGGAACGGCCCGACTGGAAGCAGATCGGCGCCTTCGCCCGCCTTGGCATTCCTGCCGGGCTGGCGGTGATGGTGGAAGTCACCTCGTTCACGCTGATGGCGCTTTTCATTGCCCGCCTGGGCACCCTGGCAGCAGCGAGCCATCAGATCGCATCGAACGTGGCAGCCCTGCTGTACATGGTGCCGCTGGCGCTGGGTATCGCCACCAGCGCGCGGGTAAGCTTCTGGCTTGGCGCCGGCCATGAGGCCGAAGCGCGCCGGGCTGCCATGCTGGGGCTTGGCACGGCGGGTGCCCTGGCCCTGTGCCTGACCAGCTTGATGACATTGCTGGCACGCCCCCTGGTAAGCCTGTATGTGGAAGAGCCGGCCATCATTGCGACCGCTTCGGCGCTGCTGGCCTGGGTAGGGATCTATCACCTTGGCGACGCGCTCCAGGCCGTGAGCGTCTTCATCCTGCGCAGCTACCGGATCGTGCTGGCGCCGCCGCTCATTTATTGCCTGCTGCTGTGGGGAATGGGATTGACGGGCGGCTACCGCCTGGCATTCCATGGGCTGGGGCCCTGGCCAGCGATGTCGGCGCCCCAAGCGTTCTGGATCGCGAGTGCGGGTGCAACGGCGCTGGTGGCTGTTATTTTCCTGGGGCTGGTGTGGCGGGTTACCCGGCGTTCTCGGAGATGAGGGGCTGTGCGAGTGGCTGGGGCGGGCGCACCGCGTGCAGACGTCGTGCACACCCTACCAACCGTCTGGCTACTGGGGTACTACCAGGGATTTGTTGCGCACACGCTGAGCGGGAAAGACCAGCGCAAAGCAGGAACCTTTGCCAAGCTTGCTGGTAATCTGCAATTCTCCGCCATGGCGCTGGGCCACGTGCTTGGCGATCGCGAGGCCAAGCCCCGTGCCACCTGACTCGCGCGAGCGGCTACGGTCTATCCGGTAAAACCGCTCCGCCAGCCGCGGCAGATGTTCGGGCGCAATGCCAGGACCTGTATCAATAATGGCCAACTGCACCTTGCCGTCAGCCAGCCGGCTCCAGCGCACATCGATGCGCCCGCCACCCGGGGTATAGCGCACGGCATTGTTGATCAGGTTCGAGGCCGCGCTGCGCAACTCGCTCAGCGAGCCCGCCAGCACGAAATCAGGCGCAGGGCCGAAATGCAGGGCTTGTGGCCGCTCGTCCAGCGGATGCAGCAGCAGAGACAAGCCGCGCGCCTCGGCTTCGCATTGCCCCATGAGCGTACCGAGGTCGAGCATTTCACCCGCGCCTGGCAAAGGGCTGCCTTCGAGCTGCTGGAGAGTTTCGAGGCCCAAGAGATGCTGGGCTACAAGCACAGCGGGTTTTCGGCGGACACCAGCGTGTGCATAGCGGCGCACGACCGCGCCGGGCTGGAGCGGCTGCTGCGCTACTGCGCCCGCCCGCCGTTTGCCATGGAGCGGCTGCGCAAAGCGGGCAGCGAGCTGGTCTACCGCTGCGCCAAGCAGCACAGCGAGCCCGGCAGCCTGCCTCACAACAAGCGCGGCGTAAAGGCCGATGAGATCACCCTCACCCCGCTGGAGCTGATTGAACGTATCGCCAAGCTGGTGCCCCCGCCGCGCACGCACCGCCACCGCTACTTTGGCGTGCTGGCACCGAACTCACCCTTGAGGCCTGCCGTCACGGCGCTGGCGCGTGATGCAGCGGTGAAACCGGCGCAGGTGCAAGCCGAGCCAGCCAGCACGGCTGCAGGCGAGGGCGCACTTGGGGTAAGAAGCCCACTGCCAACCCAGACCGAGCCCGCCCAGCCGGTGCCACCCAAGCGCCCGGCGCACTATTTGTGGGCGGTGCTGATGGCCCGTATCTACGAGGTGTTCCCGCTGCTGTGCCCCATCTGCGGCGGGCAAATGCACATCATCGCCTTCATCACACACAGTGCCGATATCCGCCAAATACTGGAGCACATCGGGGTGGAGACGGAGCCGCCGCACATCACCCCGGCACGCGGGCCGCCACTGTGGGACGAGTGCGACGCGCAAGCCGCAGAGGGCGTGGAGCCAGCCCCAGACTGGGATGAAGCGACCCAACCGGCCCCGGACTTCGAGGTCGATCAGCGCGTCAGTTGGTAGGGTGGCAACAGCGGTTAACAGTGGTTTTGCCAACGTTGCGAGGCAGCGCTGCGCCTGTCACCGCCAAAAACGGGTCATACCGAAAAATCTCGGGCAACTGGCTTTGAGAAATCAACCCAGCAGTCCCCTGTGTGCATGCCTGAGACGCCCCAAACGTGTGCTATACTTGTGCTCATGCGGTTGGATTTCCTATCCCCATGACCTTGTGGCTTCCCGCCCTGGACTATGCGCGCAGCCTGGCGCCGCAGATGCGCGAAGTGCATCGCATCGTAGGGCCAGCGCCATGCGTGTATGCGTTCGGCATGAGCACGCCTCAACTCGCCGCCG
>NZ_CP125948.1 GCF_030064165.1 Comamonas resistens | reverse complement strand
CTGCACAACATTGCCTCATATGATACTTAGTTCAAATGAGTATTGAAGTATATGATTAGCCATTCATCTACTCACTTGAAATCATGAAGATCATCTCTGTGCTCAATGAAAAGGGTGGGACAGGCAAAAGTACGGTGGCTACCAACTTGGCCACAGCTTTACACCGAGAGGGCAAGCGTGTGGTGCTCTTGGACTGTGACCCACAAGGCACTGCACGCGACTGGCGTGATGCAAGCCCCGAGGATGCAGACCTTCCCCCGGTGCTTGGCGTCGATCGGCCTCAGATGCTGGCCTCTTCGCTCAGTGGCATCAATGCAGAGATCGCCATCATCGACAGTCCGGCCAAAGCGGAGTCTATGAGCGCTGCGATTGTTCGGGCCTCGCATGTTGCCCTGCTGGTGATCCAGCCATCAGGGGCTGATCTCTGGGCCAGCGGCGCAGCCGTCAAGCTCATTCAGGCCAAACGAGATATGGGCGGAGAGATTGATGCAGCATTCCTGGTCAACCGAACCAGCGGAGCAACAAAGCTTTCCAAGCTGGTCAAAAGCGGTGAATGGAACACATACGAAGGAATTGAAAAGCTGGAGACGTCTATCGGCAATCGAGCGGTGTTTGCCACCGCCATGACCGATGGACGATCCGTGCTCGACTACAGCGATGCCAAAGCCAAAGAAGAGGTGCAGGCAGTCGTTCAAGAACTCAAGGAAGCAAAATGGCTTTAACAGTTAAACCATTGAACAAGGTGCGCGGTAGCGTGCCCGTCAAAGAAGTCTCCAAACCCTCTCCCGCAGAGCTGGTGCGCGTGAATATTGAAGTGGAAAAAGAGACTCGGCAGCACTGGCGCATGGAAGCCATCAAGCGTGGCTTGTCGCTCAAAGAGCTGATCCAGCAGGCGATGGAATCACACATCAAATGATCTTTTACTCATGTGAGTAAAAGATCATTTACTTTGGTTGCCCACCTTCAACACCAAAATCCGCATAACACCATCCTCGATGCTGGTGATGATGCGGCAGCCGCCCATGCGGTATTTCCAGAACTCCCCCAGCGTTGAGCCCTTTAAAGCCTCCCCCACGCTGGGCGGATCATCAAGCACTGCCACCCGCTCCCGCAGGAAGGCTAGGATGCGTCGGGCTACTTGTTTGTCCAGCTTAGCCAGCTCTTTGAGAGCGGTGTCTTCAAACTCAATGCGCCAAGCCAAGACTGCGCTCCACGTCATCGATTGAATGCGTCACCGCGCGCCCAGCACGCACGTCCAGCAAGCGCTGCTCTGCCAGGTACAAGTCTTCCAGGTCATCAATGTGCTGCTTGATGGCTTCGAGCATGTAGAAGGTCTTGGAGCGGCCTGTTTGCGCTGCCAAATTGCTCAGGCGCTGACTCAGGTCTTCAGGCAAACGTAGTGAAACGGCCATAGCGCCACCTTTTGAGATACATGTATCGCAAATTTTAGCAGGCGCTCAAAAAATGGTTCGGTGCCTTTCTCCTCAAAAGATACGCAACTTGCGTACAATAATCCAAATGAAAGCCGTCTTCGTTGAATTGCCTGCCTTCGAGCGAAACAGAGCCACCTACCTCAACGATGACGAGTTCAAGGAGTTCCAAGAGCGCTTGCTCAAGAACCCTGAAGCGGGCGACATGATCGAAGGCACCGGCGGGCTGCGCAAGGTGCGCCATGGTGATCCACGCAGAGGCAAAGGAACTCGCGGCGGGTTACGGGTCATCTACTACTGGTGGAGCGGTGGTCCGCAGTTTTGGCTCTTCACTCTGTACGACAAGGACGAGTTAGAGAACCTGACACCAAAGCAGAAAGCGATCCTGAAGCAGCTTTTGAAAACCGAATTGGAGGCCAGAAAATGACCAAGCGTGATCTCTTTGCAGAACTCAGCGAAGGCTTTGATGCACTAGCGAGTGCACGTGCAGGAAAGCGCACGCTGCGAACCCACGAGGTGGAGCTGAAGCCTGAAGTCACCATCACCTCTGCCGAACTCAAGTCGATTCGGGAACGTTTGAATCTTTCTAGGCCCGTCTTCGCCAGCTACCTGAGGACAAAAACCCGAACCTTGGAGAATTGGGAGCAAGGCAGGGCTGCGCCGAATGCGCAAGCTGCCTTGCTGATCCGGCTGGTGGAGAAGTATCCCGACACGGTTTCTCGCCTCGCAGCGGTCTAGATCGAACATTCAAAAAAGCGCCTTTTAAGGAGCTTTTTGCTACTCACCATAACTTTCTATTATCTCTGGCAACAAAAAAGGCGCTTCAAAGCGCCTTTTTTGTTGACTTGAACTCACTTCATCCAGCTGACAACTGAGGGCCGATGTTCATTTGCAGTCCAAGGGCGTTCATCACTTTCATGACGGTTGAAAAGCTTGGGTTGCCTTGCTCGTTCAGTGACTTGTAGAGCCCTTCGCGAGTGAGTCCAGTGTCTTTTGCAAGCTGCATCATCCCGCGTGCACGGGCAATGTCTCCCAGTGCTTTGGTGAATAGTGCAGCGTTGCCCGGTTCTTGTTCCAGACAGGCTTGAAGGTATGCGGCGCAATCTTCATCAGATTGCAAGTAATCGGCAGCGTCGAAGGCCTTGATGCCAAATTTTTCAAAAGCAGCAGAGTTCATCTCTTCACCCTTTCAGCTCTTGCACCATGGCTTGAGCTTTTTCTATGTCGCGTTGCTGAGTCGATTTATCGGTATCTATGAAGTTCATTAGTATTTTTTTCACAGAACATCGGAGCACATAAATTCAGTTGCAATGGCGTAGAAAATTAAAACCTCTTTATTAATAAAAGTAATAACAAGCTAAATTTAAATGCAAAAAAATGATTTGTTTTTTGTGTTACAAAGAAGAGTCAAAAAATAACCGTCACATCATCCATCATGCCAATCGGTTCAGAAATAGAAAAAAAAACTGAAGATCAGTCTAAAAACAAATCAAAATCTCCAGAGTTTCATTTAACCGATCCAAAATTCAATTTTTCAGAATTAATAATAAGCAAAAACTCGTTAGATGACATAAACTCTCTAATAAATTTACAAAAAAACCTAAAATTTATTGCAGAGGATATGTGCTTCAAAGAGACTCATGACTTATCTGACTCTTTTATATTAAATCTGTACGGTCCTCCTGGAACAGGAAAAACATCTATTGCACATGCAATAGCCAATAAACTTGGAAAAAAAATATTATCAGTGGATTACTCTGAAATAGAGAGTAAATATGTTGGAGAAACACCAAAGAATCTAAAAAAAGTTTTCGACTTTGCATCAAATTCAGACGACTGCATAATATTTTTTGATGAAGCAGATGCAATGCTTAGCAAAAGAGTTACCAATATGAGTAGCTCCACTGATACTAGTGTAAATCAAACACGTTCTGTTTTGCTGAATATATTAAATGATTTCAAAGGCTATCTAATATTTGCAACAAACTTTGTTAGCAACTACGATCCAGCCTTTATGAGAAGAATAAATAGACATATTCACATAGATCTACCAGATTCAGAAGCTAGACATAAATTGTTCGAACGATATATACCGAAGAAATATCATTCAAGCATAGAACTCTCAACTCTTTCTGCTGAATCAGAAGGAATGAGTCCCGCAGATATAAAAAAGAGCACACTATTAGCTGCATATTCAGCAGTTGAGAGTAAATCTTTCTCCATAAATAATGACATTATCATTACAGAAATATCAAAGATAAAGCAAAGCAAAAATGCAAATTTATCAAACGCAGAAACTTTTACACGGATTTTAAGCAAAGAAGAAGCTTCGCAGATTATTAAATAGGAAAATAAATGATACCTCTACTTTTAATTGCAGGTCTAGCTATTGGTGCAGCAGCAATAGCCATAACATTCTGGGATAAGATAAAACTTTACTTATCTAAAGCAGTTCAGAAGGTTAAGGAAGTAGTTAAAGCGGCAATTGTTGGATTTACTGCCTATATCAAATCAGGTCTTGATTGGAGAGAAGGAATAAAGGCAGCTTATAAGTTTTACTCAAAAAACGATCAAGGCCAATGGCAGGAAACAGTAACAACAAAAACTATAACAGTAGACCAGCTTCCTGAAAAAATTCGCAAAAAACTTGAAAAAAGCCAAGGAAATCAAGTAGATATCTCTGACGAACTGGAACTTGAACTAAGCTAAGCTAAGCTAATTATGAAAAAAGAATTGCCATTAAATTTAAAAGATATTTTTACAGCAGCAGAGGAAGCAAATAATTTAATTCTAAAGAGCTCTCAGTCTTCTTTAGAAGATTATATGAGTTCTTTATCTGAAAAACTAGACAAGTTCGTCGAAAAGTCTGAGAAAGACAAAGAAATATCATTTATTGCAGGAGAAGTTGGTGTTGAGTACATAAATGATAATGAATTCAGGTTTGTCGGAGAATTATATTTCAAAAACAAGAACGGAGAATTATTAAAGGAGAATTTATCAGGCAGACCAAGCTATTACATTCATCACTTAGATGAATATTCGACCGATAGAATAAAAACAGAAAAGATAATTAAATTCGAGTACAACAAATAAAATGGGCTTTATAGTTGGTATAATTTTTCTGCTAATAATAGCAGCCTATGCTAAAAGTTTATTAACTTTTATTCTAGGATTAGCCATAATTGGATTCTATATATATTTGCTTATAGAATTCACATGGCCGACAATTGCTTTAACAGCCTTCATCTGTTTTTGTGTCCATGTCCATAGAAAATCTATTTATGATAAATTCGACGCGCTTTTCAAAAGCGATGACATAGAAAAAATAATTAATTCAATATCACCTCTTGACAATAATAAGAAAAATGAAGTATTAGGAATATACAAAACTAGGCTTAAAGATTTTGGCTATTCTGAAAAAGATATCTCGGATCTGTTTAAATCAATAATTTGTTATGATTTTATGAATTTTGCACATGAAAACAACATTGCGGCTCAATCCTCAGCATCAATAATTATTGACAAACAAAATTTCAATAAAAACTTCTCTGAGAATTACGACAAATATATAAAAAAAATAAATTCATCATATATTAATGAGTTTCTTAATAAAGAAGGTATATATCTTGCAGAGCCAGAAAATACAGGGATAATTTCAGTTAGCTTCCAAAATAGTGAAGAATCATTTGATGATGAAATAGAGTTGGATGACTAATAAAAAATCTAGTATCCATGAATAATGGCGTACACCTCTTTTCCCGGTACGCCGTAGTTAGTTTTGTCTGGAACAATACGCACGCACAGTCGCTTGTCACAGCTACTGAGCTGCGCACGGCCTGCCCTTCTCTCAAAATCCGCAACAGATGCTTGCAGTGCTGCTCTCTCCAGGCGTAGCTCCACGACTTCACTTTCAGTCCAGGCACCAATGCCGTAGCCAATAGCAGCTGCTGAAACCATCAAGCCCACAGCGCCCATTGCGGCATAAAGCACCATGCGCCCACCTATAGCGTTTGCACCAGCGTGAAGATCATCACTGGCCTTAAACGCGGCATCTGTGACCTCACTCATACGCTTAATCAGTGGCTCTGCTGCCTTACGCGAGGTTTCTGAGGCTCGATCAGCTACGCCCAGCATCGAACGCTCTACGGCCTCCCTAGCCCCTGCAGCAGCGCTCTCGTTGACCGTACGTGCGTTGCGACCGATATTGACGATGCTTTCCCGTAGCGCCTCGTGTATTGACCCAGTAAAAAGCTGCACAGGTCCTAAACTTGAAGAAAGGACCTGATAGATGAAAGATCAAGAAGAAGTTAAACGCTGGACAGCCAAGCGCAAATGTGTGCACCGCCACCGCTTCGAGAGCTTGCAGCATGCCAGCCGTGTCATCAGCGACTGGATCAGCTTCTATAACCATCAGCGTCCCCACCAGGCGCTGAAGATGAAAACGCCCGCTCAAGCATTTGCATTAGCGGCCTGACCTGTGCAAAAACCGCTGGGTCAATACACAAGCTGCCTTGCTGATCCGGCTGGTGGAGAAGTATCCCGACACGGTTTCTCGCCTCGCAGCGGTCTAGATCGAACATTCAAAAAAGCGCCTTTTAAGGAGCTTTTTGCTACTCACCATAATAGAAAGTTATCGTTACTTACAACCCGGTGTGCTTTTTCTTGCCGCGCAGCGGGGTGCGGTGCAGCGCGGCATCCCAGACTGCTGGAAGCGGGTCAAGGGAACATGGTTGATGCTTGGGAAGCGTACCCAGACGACCCTGTATTTACCTAAGCTCCACTGCACCCTCACTGCACTCCCACTGCACTCCCACTGCACTCCCACTGCACTCCCACTGCACCCTCACTGCACCCTCACTGCACCCTCACTGCACCCTCACTGCACTCCCACTGCACTCCCACTGCACTCCCACTGCACTCCCACTGCAGCTCTAAAGCAGCTCTAAAGCAGCTCTAAAGCAAATCTAAAGCAGGTCTAAAGCAGATGTACTGCACCTGACTGTCTAAGAAAGCATCAACATGCATGTGCTCGAAATGGAGCACAGTTGAGCCAACATGTGCCACACCTTAGATCCCTGATTTCAAAGGGAAAAGTGATGAAAAATGACCTACTCTGGAGCACATGCTTTATGTTCCACTCAAAGAGGTTGCAGCAGGAGAGATGCCTACAGCGTCTAGTCGCCTGACCGCATAAGCAAAACATAAGCAAAACATAAGCAAACGGGTTCACGTATCAGCAAAACATAAGCAAAAGATCAGCAAAACATAAGCAATTTTTCTCCTGGAGGGGCGGGCTCATGTACGTCGCTACAAGGTGCAGCTGCGCACTAGTGACTGCTGGAAGCGGCCCGCACGAAGACCATGCTTGATATGGCTGTGGACATAATGGACACCCCTTCAGGTTGAGCCAACACAAGTCCCGAAAAACGGGCTGAATGGAAAGCGCGTCGTGATGCGCTGATGGCCTCAAAATTTGCCAAATGAGAGACGGCTACTACCAAATTCCGCCCATACGTCCCGAGCTGCAAGCAGCCTGCGATGAAATGAAAGCAACAGGGCAGTTTTTTGCCTTCGCGGTCTGTCAGACGTGGGATGCCAAAAGTTGGGAAGTCAACACCAAACAAGGCAACATTTACTGTGCTCTGGGTGAACGTTTTGCCACCCAAGAAGAGGCTCATGCAGCTGGTGCTGCATGGCTTGAACAGCAAGAAAAATAGTGCTCTATCGTGCCTTTGGGGCACCTTTGGAATCGCTTTGTGACAGCTTTTCAGCCTTTTGAGCAGCTTCCTCAAAAGCGGCCAACTTCCCCTCAGCACGGGCTGCACGCTCTGCCTGCTGTGTAGCATGGTCGCTGGAGTGTTTCAGCGCTTGCGCATGTGCAGCTTGCAGCGCCGCCATTTCTTTCGCTAGCTTGGCGTTCTCTGCACGAACCTCTGCGATGTGCAGGGCTGCTTGCTGGGTAGCATCTGCCAATGCTTTTTCCGCACGTTCTGCGCGTGCTAAAGCATCGCTGAGAGAAGCATTCGAAGCCTCTAATTTTGCGTTGGCTACTGCACCTGTTTTTGTGGCTTCTACGGCTTCTTTTTCTGCGGACTTGAGCGCTGTCTTTAGTTCAGAAATCTCGGTGCTGTAACGGGCCTCGTTGGCGTTCGCCTGGTCAATTTTGAGCTGAGCCTTCGCCAACTCAATGCGAGCTGCTTCGGCTGCTTGTTGCTCACGCTCGATGCGCTGTGCAGCATCCATCAATGCGGTTGCTTGCTCATGTGACTTGCCAAGCAGCGTGTCCCTCTCGGTGGTCAGCGCGAGCACCTGCTCAGCCAACTGGTCACGCTCGACCTCTAGCTCTTCACCTGCACGGGCCAGCTCTGCAGCTTCTGCCTGCGCCTGGACAAGCAGCTCCTGTACCTCAGCACGGGCAGCACTCGCCGCTTTCTGCATTTCATGGGCGATGGCATTGCGCAAGTCAGCAGGAAGCTCTACGGCCTCTGCGCGGGCCACAGGGCGAGCCTCGCGCCATGTTTTCAAATGCGCATGAATGGTATTGGGGCTACCTGTGCCCAGCTTCTCGCGCACAGCGGTGATGCTGGGTGTTTTACCCTCGCCCGCAAGCGCATCTGCAGCCGCCGAAACCTGCTCGAATGTAACCCCTGTGCGTGCCATATAACAGCCTTTCGTATTAATATTTCATATCGTATCGTATATTTACGAAATACGTAATATTTATATTTATGAATACGTTACGAAATAGATGAGCGGTCATATGAATGGCGGGGTGTGGTGCTGCAGCCCCACGTAGCGAAGCGCGACGGCTGTTTGAGTGCCTTGGTGATCGCGCAGTCGCACGCCGCGTTAGGACACGGACGAATAAGCACTTTGCGTGCTGCGCGACTTAAAAGGGGTCGTCTCAGAATTCGGAAAATAAAGCACGCTAGCGGTTGATCTGTCAGGTTGAAGCCTGAGAGGCCGAGCGCAGATCGTCAGAAAAGGCGAAAAACGATCCTAATCTGACGCAACATAGGTGGGGTGCCTGACGCCCGGTTGAGGCGTACTTCAACTGGACACCATTCCAGAAAGACCAAGCATGGCATGGCCTGCCGCTGTCTTACCGTGCTTTATTTCCCGTTTTCTCTATCGACCCCTAAAAAACAGGGATTGGGCGCGATAGCGCCATTGAACGCCGGGCGGTAGAGGGTGCTCGGGACAAGTCGTTGACTTGACCCTCACTACCCGCGACAGCTCCGCGCTAGTACCTGCTGGGAGCAGCCAGCACGAAGAGCATGATGAATCTGGCTGTGGACATGGTGGACAACCCTCCAGGCTGACCACATGCCCACGAGCAGCCTGCTGCGATTTGATCGACAGCCCACCTAATCACCACTTAAAAATTAAAACCAAAATAACCTTCCGAGGGCTGTTATCTGATTATGGTATGCATCACCTGAGCCAGCGTGAAAACAGAAAAGCCCCCTGCGGGCTGTTATCTGATTATGGTATGCATCACTTCAACCATCGGGCCACGGTGGACTGGTTCACACCGAGTTCACCTGCAATGGCACGAGTGCTCAAGCCCGTAGCTGCCATCAGGCGTGCGCTGGCCTGCTTGTCCTCATTGTTGCCCCAGCGTTGCTTTACGCGGAACGATTGCAACTCACTGAATCGCTTGTCGCTGGCCTCTAGGTCAAATCGGTTCCATGTCCACTTGCTGACACTCTTGGCGATGTGCCAAACCTCATTACCCGCCAATGGCACCCTCAAGTCACCGTTTCTCTCTAAGGCACGGCTGTTTAAATGGGATTGCCAAAGCACAAAGTTGCGCACGTCCTGCTTGTAGTGCCGGACTTTGCGGTACGCGTACTGCCTGAGCCACTCAAACACAGTGACATTGCGTCCTAAGCCTATTTCCTCTGGCTTGCGTTTGGGTAGGTGCTTGGGGAGATCGACCCACTCAGCCAGCTCTCCCAGCTCGTAGGCCAGTCGAGGGCCACGCAGCACACGCCAAAGAGGATGTGCGGGGTTTTTGGTCATCAAGCCTGCATAGCCACTATCGGCCTCTAGCTTGGCCCTGAATGCTTCCTCTACGGCGCACAGATAGCGCATAGGCTGCTGCCGCATGTCTGGGCTGTCTACCAGCACAGGAACCGATAGACCCCACACCAGATGTCCCTTGGTACTTTGGCGATCCACTGCGGCCCAGGTGGGCGGTGGAAGGTTGCCCCGTTCCCACGCCAGAGCGGCTGCGGGCTGGTCTACGTCAAAAATAGACCATACGCGCAGGTTCGGTGGGTTGGCTTGGATGTAGGGATGTTTGAGGGCGTGCTGCAGTGTGCGAATGCTGCTCGCCGTCTTGTCAGCGCTGCAGTACGGCTTACGTGGCCACCGCTGGGCATCCTCAAATAGATCTAAATTTAGCTGTTGATTGTTCGCAAGCATGGTGACTTTCCAGCCGCGCAGCTATACTTAGCTCAACGGCCCCCTGTGGCTGCACACCTCCCGCTGCCGTCCAAAGCTCAGGGAGGTGTTTTCTTTTGTGCGCTCAGTTTACCCACATGTCACAGGGACACCAACAGACAGCGCATCCCAAGCACCCTACGCGGTGCTTTTTTTGTGCCTGTTGTATTGG